>CALEMD010000079.1 GCA_937902945.1 uncultured Erysipelotrichaceae bacterium
GGAAGAATTCCCGGTATCACTCTATCGATAATCCGTTTCACATTGACAGAAAACCCACCATAAAGGCTTTTGCAGATTAATATGATTTCTTCACTGGTCAAAAGCTTTGTTCCGATATGCTGCATTTGATCAGAAAAAACACATACTCCGGGATTTTTCAGCCAGCATTTGAAACAGCCTATACATTTTGCCATAGGATGAGCAGCATTTATCAGCGCAGTATTTTCGGAAGCATACGATTCCAGCGTTTTGTTATTATTCACATCTTCATAATCATATAATATGTATTTCATAGAATCCCCTTAAGAAAAATAGATCGATCCGAAACTTTGCCATATATGCAGCTTAATCTCGAATGTATATATTGTACCCTATTCAGATCAACTCTATATCCGTAATATGCTTGGATTTACAGTTAACTTACGGATATCAGTTATATCCTGTTCTGATTTCCAGCAGAGAAAACAGAAAATATCTTTTGGCATTGCTGCTTGCACTAGTGGTTTCTAGAAGTGCCCAAGAGAGAAGAGAATGCTCTTTCCAGTGCATGTGCAATCATCGGAAACAGAATGCAATCAGATGCTGACAGCAGAAAACCAGCGCCAAGAGAGAATACAAAGGAAGCTATCAACTCTTTCCAAATCTTGCTGTTCCATTTTCCCTTTGACAGTACATTCTGAATCATGATGCCCGAGCACCATATCAGTGCATTGATAATGATTCCTGCATATATCGCTTCTGCAGCACCCATCAGCTGCAGAATATACCAGACGAACACCTGCATCATAAGTCGCATGGGTATTTCCATCAGTATCCCATCTAGAACTTTTGCCATAACTTCATGCAGATTAAGTGCAGATGTCTTCTGCTTTCGCGGGATAGAAACAATGGCCGAAGCTATGAAAGCAATGGCAATGCTTCCCAGCCAATATTGCCCTCTGCTGAAGCTGAATAGATTCAAATACAGATGATTGCTAAGCAGAAGAACAGCAGCAGTTGGAATAAATGCTGTAAACAGATGACGCAGCGGCATAAGAAAATTCAATTTCGCTTTTTGAAAAGCATTGGCAAGTACCGCTTCCAATCCAAACCATATGCCCATTAACAGGATTCCTAAAATGGTTGCTGCAGCCAGCTTTAAAAATAACATATCACCCTCCATGAATCATGTAATTATCTTATCCCTGTGTCTGTGCATCTTCAAATACTTTTTAAATGCCATTTTCAAATGAGACTATTCCCTTTTTTCATTTTCTTTCCTGCAGTATATCACTTCATTCTCTGACGCTGTATCTCCTGTTTACTCTTCCAGTCTGTTTCGTCTATAATACCTTTCGTGTCTGAGGAGGCTATTCATGCGTACAACAGTAAAAGATCTAGGAACAGGCAGTATAGGAAAATTGCTGTTCTCACTTGCTATACCGGCAATTGTTGCCCAGCTGGTAAATTTACTTTATAACATTGTTGATCGAATCTATATCGGGCATCTTCCAGAAAGTTCTGCAGCTTTAGGCGGATTATCGATTGCTTTGCCTATCATCACTATGATCATGGCTATCACGCAGCTGTTTGGAGCTGGCGGAGCTCCGCTTGCGGCTATCAAATTAGGGCAGAAGAATAAGGATGATGCCGAGAAAATTATGATGACATCCTTTACTTCTCTGATCTGTTCAGGGGTTATCATTACGATTGTTGTTCTGCTGTTTGCCGAACCTCTTCTGTATATGTTCGGTGCGGATGCTTCTACAATCGGATATGGTCTGTCATACATCAGAATCTATGCAATTGGCACTCTTTTTGTGCAGATATCCATTGGTATGAACAACTACATCAATACACAGGGTTTTGCAAGAATCGGCATGATGACAGTATTGATCGGGGCAATACTGAATATCATTCTGGATCCGATATTTATCTTTGCGCTTGGCATGGGAGTCAAGGGAGCTGCATTGGCAACCATCATCTCACAGGGCATCTCTGCTATATGGGTTCTGAAATTCCTGTTTGGACAGGATTCCACATTAAAACTGAGAAAGAAGTACATCAAGCCGGATATGAAGATTCTTCGTTCCATACTCTCACTGGGTATCTCCCCATTTATCATGGCTTCTACAGAATCCATTCTGCAGATATCCTTCAACAATTCCATGCTGATGTACGGCGGCACCTTAGCAGTCAGCTCTATGGCAATTCTAATGAGTCTTACCCAGCTTCTGACATATCCGATTCAGGGTATATGCATGGGTGCCCAGCCAATCATGAGCTATAACTTCGGTGCTAAAAATTATGATCGTGTGAGGAAATGCTTTAAGCTTCTTTTCAAGGTATGTCTTACAGCATCCTTTATCGTCAGCGGTCTGGTTATGCTGTTTTCCAAGAATTTTGCGGCAATATTCTCCAGCAATCCGGATGTGCAGTCATTTGCCCAGTGGGCAATCAGAATCTACATGTTCGGTCTGCTTCTATTCGGTGCACAGATTGCCTGTCAGCAGTCCTTTATGTCTCTAGGTCAGGCAAAGAGATCTCTTATGATGGCTCTGTTCAGAAAAGTAATTCTGCTGATTCCGCTGATCTTCATTCTGCCGGCAGTCCTTGGCGATACCGTTTTTGCGGCTTCAATGGCTGAACCGGTTGCAGCATACTGCAGTGACAGTGCCAAAGTCTTCTGCGTTCTTTTAGCCGAACCTATCTCTGATATATGTGCAGCCATTGTGACGACCGGTCTGTTCATTCAGTTCTACCGTACCAAGCTGACCGATCCGATTACTGCTAATTAAATCATCAATGAGCTGCAGACTGCATATGCATTTCTGCAGCTGATTTTTCAATCGCAGGTGACATCTTTCTAGATGCCATCTTTTTCATTGGATTGATCAGTATCACACATACAATGACTGTTAGGATATCCGCAGCAGGCTGTGATAGGTAGATGCCTTTTACTCCCATGCTCTTTGGCAGCAGCATAATGAACGGTATGTAGAAAATCTCCTGTCTGATCAGCGATAGGAACAATCCCATCTTTGCGGATCCGATAGTCTGATATGTGATTGTCATCATGTAGCATAGGCCAAATGCCGGATACAATGCGACCTGTGATATCAAAAGCCATCTGCCGTATTCAATAACCGCAGGATTATGATTGAATAATGAAATCAAAGGCTGTGCTAATAATATGTAAACTGCTGCAACAATCACGGTCAGAAGCAATGATCCTTTGATTGCAAAACGCACACATTCATGAAAACGTTCTTTGCTGCCGGCTCCGAAAGAATATGCAGCTACCGGCTGATATCCCTGCATGAATCCCATGACAACATAGCAGCCGATTAATATGAGTCTTTGCACGACTCCATATGCAGCTATGATAAGATCTGCATCTGCCAAAGATTTTGCGGCTATGTTCGTCAATGAAGTGGCAGCGGCTAAACAGATCTGTATCACTGCCGTAGGAATGCCGATTGAAATAACAGACCAGAGAAATGAAGAACTCAATTTGAAATATCTAGGTTTGATTTTGATGATCGATTTTCCGCTCATATAAAAGAAAAACAGGATCAGGAATGTTGCACATTGAGAGACGGTAGTCGCAAGAGAAGCTCCTTCCACACCCATATTCAATCTCCATGAGAACATGAATACAGGATCCAGCACCACATTAAGCACAGCACCGGTGATAACAGCAATCGAGGAAATCTTAACTGAAGATTCTGCTCGAGCTGCACAGTTCATGCTCTGTGCCGGCAGATTGAACAAAGCCGCAATAAACATCCAGAAAGCATAGTCCTTAGCCTGCGGCATTACTGCTGCGGATGCGCCAAATGCCTCTAGCAGAGGTTCCATAAATACAATGCCTAAAATACAAAGCGCAATTCCTACAGCAAATGAAAAACCAATGATGGTTGTCACGGTGCGATTAACATCCTCCGTGTAAGATGCGCCAAGCTGTCTGCCGGCAATAACAGCAGCTCCAGCCGCAAAAATGTTTTCTACTGAAACCATGATCAGCAGAATCGGAAGTGTTACGCCAACTGCCGCAAGTGCTGTATCACTGCCAAGCATTCCAATATATGCTGTATCAACAATGTTGTAGACAGCTTTAGCCAGCAATGCCAGTGTTGCCGGAACTGCCAGATTGATAATAGCCTTAGAAGGCTTCATTGATGCTAATAAGTTCTCTTTTGATGCGCTCATATGTTCTCCTTAGAAACTCCATACAGCAGTATGCTAAGCTGACGATGGCAGTTCTCTTCATGCTTCTTTAATAATGCAGCAGCTGACTTTCCTTCTGTCAGCTTTGCTTTGAAATGCATGTTATAGAAATCCATGTACAAACTGAAATCTGCAATAATCTGATTGACTGAAAGTCCTTTTCTCAGCGTTATGCTCTGCAGTATTTCTTTTAAAACTGAAACATTCATTGCATCAAATCCTTTACGGCATTCTTCGATTTCCAGACTAAGATGTTCTGAAGGATTCAGCGTTATGTCACTGAAGATGCCAAGATACAGAGGATGATCTGCAAAGAAACTGAGCCTTGCATCAAAGTAGGTCCTCATCTTCTGCTCAGCAGTCCCACCGAGCGACTTTTTGATCTGTTTCAGATATGCAGTGATTTCATCAAAGCACTTCTGTGCACACAGAAGATATAATTCATCCTTGCTGGAAAAATAATGATAGATAATGCCCTTTGAGATGCCATTTTCACTGCAGATCGTATTCATAGATGCCGCAGCATATCCGTTCTTTGAGAACTCTTCCATAGCCGCATCAAGTATTCGCTGCTTGGATATTTCATTCTTTTTTTCTCTGATCATTCATGCCTCCATATAAAATAGACCATGTGGTCTGCTTATATGTATAGCACAAGCAGACCGCATGGTCAATATTTACAGTAAGACAGATTTCATTAGATGTATATTCAGCCGACCGCTTTCTCAATATTCACTACGCGGCTGTTCTGCAGAATCGAAGATGGTCTAT
>CALEMD010000080.1 GCA_937902945.1 uncultured Erysipelotrichaceae bacterium
AGCAGTACTCAAATACCTTTCCCTGAATAGGTCTTGATTCCAGCTTCAATAGATTTACTTTGTTATCCGCAAGCACCTGCAGCACTTTATAGAGTGATCCCGGTTCATGCTTCAGAACCAGCATCATGCTGATTTTGTTCGCATCTGCATCTGTCTTCATATGACTGCTGACACAGAGAAATCGAGTCATATTGACATCACTGTCCTGTACTTCTTTCAGAATGGATTCCATTTCATAATAGGAAGATGCGCGGCTGCTTGCCAATGCTGCTTTGCTGTGCACTCCGCACTGTTTTACATATCGCACACCATCTGCCGTATCCTGACAGGCAATCGGCGTAATTGCAGGATGCTCAAGAAAAAAGCGTGAGCATTGTGAAATCACTTCCGGATGCGTATATACTTCGTGAATCTCTTCCAGCCGTGTTCCCGGCAGTGCAATCAGGTCTTCTCTGATCGGCGTAATAATCTCGCCGACTGCATGAATGCGGTATTCCTGAAACAGATCATATGTTCTCGATATAATACCTGTTGTCGTATTCTCTACCGGTATCAGTGCACAGTCAAGCACTCCATTCTGACAGTCCTTAAACAGTTCCGGAAAACTCTTGTATCCCGCCTGTTCAATATTCTGTCCTTCAAAATAGCGCAGAGCTGCTATTTCACTGTATGTTCCGTGATTTCCCTGATATCCGACTTTCATATTGCAGTTCTCCCTTTTCTGAATGCTATAATTCTATTATGCGAAACCAAAGGCTTCAAGTACATTCCCAATATTTCATATCGGCAGTTGGATATTGTCTTCTGCCGATCATTCTTTTTCTGCTTCTTTACCTATCCGGTTCTTTTCATGACAACTATACAGGATTGCTTCAAAGCAGCAGATGGCAGTTCCTTTTTTTCGCTTTCTCTCTTCTGTGTCTTGTATTTGCATTGTTTCTTCTGCATAGAATTGACAAAGGCATACGCTTTCGCAGTTTCTTCATTCTGTCCGCATTGATTCTTGCAGCTCTGCTGATACCTTACAGCGAACATGAAAGCATTCTCTCAAGTCTGCACATTTCTGCGGCTTATGCAGCATTTCTCTATTTCAACTGGCTGTTTCTGAAAAATATGATCTATCATCCTCGCATCAGAAATCTATATATCGGCATGCTGTTTCTATGTGCTCTGCTATGCTTCAGTGCCGGTTCGATCACCGGATTGGCAGAGATGCTGTATGGTGCATGCACTTCAATCTGTCTGACGCATCTCTATATTAAAATGCAGCAGTGAAAAAAAATCCCGGCGGTTTGCCGAGATTTTCATTTAAGCATGACTTACATGAAATATTTTCTGCGTTCTTCGCTGAGATTGTCACAGTAATAGCGTACAGTCAGTGAAGTGCCGATTTTGTCTGCTTCCTTTGGCTCAGTAATGAACTCATCACCTTCAAGCATGCATTCTTTAATGGCATTGCAGCAGTTGGCAATATTGTTGATTCCTGCTTCAAGCTCTGTCATCAGATCGCCGGCATTGATTTCAATGTACAGCCAATCCATGTTGTGTGCTTCCCACTTCTTCCAGTTGATGACATCTTTATAATCCTGCATGTTTTTCTTCTGTGTTTCTGCTGCC
>CALEMD010000081.1 GCA_937902945.1 uncultured Erysipelotrichaceae bacterium
TATAGCTGACTGCGGACTGATGGGTGCATTAACAGATGCACCGCCATCTCAGATACTGATTGGAAATCAGATATTTGAAGAATATAAAGGCGCCTTCACCGAGACATTTGTACTTCAGCAGCTGCAGACCGTGTTGGGAGAATCGATATACTATTACAGCACAGATAATTCACGGCAGGAATTGGATTTTGTTTTTCAAAATGGGAATGGAATCGTGCCGGTTGAAGTTAAGGCAGAAGAAAACCTTCAAGCAAAATCCATGAAACAATTTTGCTTGGAACATCCAGAAACTAAGGGAATACGGATTTCCATGTCTCCATATCGTCAACAGGACTGGATTACAAATATTCCATTATATGCGGTTGAAAGAATTGTAAAATGAAATGAATCTGGTGCATGCATTGTGATTTATAGCTCTTCCACAATACAAGAAAGAATAGATATGGCTGATATTCTAGCAGACAGTTAGTTCATTATTTGATGAAATATGAGTCACTTCAGTATTGTGAGGAAGCTTTCATCCGAAAGGAAAACACAATGAATAAAAACATCCAATTAGTAGCCGAAACAGGAGCAGATATCCCACAATCATTAGCCGATAGATATGGAATCACTCTAGTACCAATGCATGTAACACTGAATGACAGAACAATGGATGATGGCTCATTTCCAACAGAAGAAATCTGCAAATATTACGAACAGACAGGAAAGCTTCCTAAAACCAGTGGATGTTCCCCGTTGGGTTTTGAGAAAGTGTTTCATGATCTTCATATGAGGTATCCTGATAAGCATATTCTGCACTTAGCGTACTCAGCAGCAACTACCTGTTCGTATCACAGTGCAAAAGTGGCTGCTCAGGATGCAACATATATTACAAGTATTGATACAAAGCATGTTTCTGCAGGGCAGGGAATGATTGTCCTTCAATTAGCAAAACTGCTTGAAGAAAATGTGGAAATGAGTGTTCAGCAGACAATTGATAAGGCTAAAGAACTCTGCCGAAGAACACGTATGTGCTTTCTTCCTAAAGACCTTGAATATCTGCGAGCAGGCGGCAGAGTAAGCAATGTCGTATGTCTAGGCGGCAGATTGCTGAGTGTACATCCTTGCATCGAAACGATTGATGGCCATCTGGTTGCAAAAAAGAAGTATCGAGGCAAGCTGGAGACAATTGTTCCGCTGCTGATTAAGGAGTATACATCTCGAGAACACATTAGCAGGGAACAGTTGGTGCTGATACGTTCCATCGGATTATCTGAGACAGTACAGAGAATTGCGGAAACAGCTGCAGAAGAATGTGGATTTCAGTCTGTCCAATGGGTACAGACAGGATGTGTTATCACTGCTCATGGCGGACCGGGCTGCTTTGGAATTGTTGGCTTCTCAATGAATGCACAAGACAATAAAAAGATTTGATATAAGATAAGAGCCGACTGACTAATACGTCATTCGGCTCTTTTTGCATGGCTGTTTATGCTTGAATACTATTCGTAGTCAATGACTACTTTAATTGCTCCAGTGGAAGGATCTGCTGCTGTTGCAAATGCTTCAACTGCTTTACAGTGAGGGAAGTGATGCGTCACAATCTTTGATATCTTGGTTCTATGTGTGTTGAGATTGTCTAATACTTCTCTGATGTCAGCGTCGTTATAGCCGCAGGAACCTTTGATCTCAACATTGTTGGCCATTATTGCAGAAAAATTGATTTCAATCGGGGCCTTGTGTACAGCAACAATGGAAAGACGGGCAGCGTTCTTGCAGATGGAGAGAACTTCTGGTGGAATGGACGATGCTCCAGCACAGTCAACAAATACATCGACATCTCCGACTGCCTGCCCATAAACATTGCGGGTTGTGCCAAAATGCTTGGAAAGGAATTCGGTGATATCTCCTTTTGCTGGGTTGAAACCAACAGCTCCCATCTCTTCTGCTAAAGCCAGACGGGCGTCATTGATATCAACAACAACCGGCTGCTTGCAGCCCATGCCGATGAGTGCGTTCAGACAGCACAGTCCAATTGTACCAGCACCATAGATGACAACATGTTCCTCAGGTTTTGTATGAACTGCGTTCTTGCCGCCGGTACCAACACTGAATGGTTCAGCAACGACTGCTTCATCAAAGGAAACACTGTCATCAAGATGATACAGGTTATAATCATAGGCAGCGTTCTCTACACAGACATACTCAGAGAAAGCGCCAGCTGTATCTGTTTTATAGGCACCTTCTTTCTTGCAGTACATAGGATTGATGAATACCCTGTCACCAATTGAAACACCAGTAACACTTTTTCCCACTTCGCAGACCGTACCAACCATCTCATGCCCAAATTCACATTCAGGGAAAATAGCAACATACTTGCCGTCATACAGGTAGGCGGTGAGATCGGTTCCGCAGATACCAGCCCTTGCGATCTTTACGACGACATCTTTGTCAGTGAAAACAGGGTAAGGACGTTCCTCAAGGCTTAGATTTTTCGGTCCATGGTAGATTAAAGCTTGCATGAAATAATCCTCCTTTCAGTTCCAAATAAGGAACATGATCATTATGCGCAATAGATTTGTGCATCTTATGTGAAAATTATAGCATGCAAAGGCATTGCTGTTAACCAAGTCAAAGTACCTGACGGGATATAGTAAAAATACATATTGACGGATATCTATATGATGTGTATGCTTCATATAGATAAACGTGAATGTGAGGACAGACTATGAATACACAGGATGTTGCATCAATATGCAAGGCAGCAGGGGATCCAAATCGTCTGAAAATTATACAGATGCTTACTGAAGGAGAAATGTGTGCCTGCCGATTGCTGGAAACACTTAATATTGCACAGCCTACATTGTCCCACCATATGAAGATCCTCAGTGACTGCAATCTCGTGAATGCAAGGAAAGAGGGAAAATGGACATACTACTCCATTAACTGTGAAACATTTTCTGAATTCCGTACGCATATCGGAAATCTGACTTGCTGCAGGAATAAGGATGTGAAAAAGAAATGATTTGGGATTTCATTCAGAATCAGATATTGGGCATGAAATGGCTCAATGCTTTAATAGGTTCACTGCTAACCAAGCTGGGTATTGATATAACCGGAAGAATTGGAGGAAGCATACAGTTTTTCTTTTATGATGTTCTGAAGATCGTCATCCTGCTATGTCTGCTGATATTTCTGATCTGTTATATACAGAGCTATTTTCCTCCGGAAAGAAGCAAAAAAATACTTGGAAACTTCCATGGAATATGGGCAAACTGCATAGCAGCATTGCTTGGAACGGTTACACCTTTCTGTTCCTGCTCATCCATTCCATTGTTTATTGGCTTTACAAGTGCGGGACTTCCGCTGGGTGTTACATTTTCCTTTTTGATTTCATCACCGATGGTGGATCTTGGAAGTCTCTTGCTGCTGATGAGCATCTTTGGTGCAAAGGTTGCTGTCATATATGTAATTGTTGGTTTGATTATTGCAGTTGCCGGAGGTACGCTGACTGAAAAACTTCATATGGAGCCTTATGTTGAGAGCTTTATTTATAAAGCAGGAAATATTGACATTGAAACGCCTGGTCTGACGCAGAAAGAACGTCTGATATATGCGAAGGAACAGATGGCTTCCACTTTGAAGAAGGTATTCCCATATATTCTTATTGGGGTTGGAATCGGAGCTGTTATACATAACTGGATTCCTGAAGAATGGGTGGAAACAGTATTAGGCGGGAATAATCCATTTGGAGTCATATTGGCAGCATTGATTGGAGTTCCGATGTATGCAGATATCTTCGGAACAATACCTATTGCGGAAGCATTGCTTTCTAAAGGTGCATTGCTTGGAGTGGTTCTGTCATTCATGATGGCAGTAACAACGTTATCTCTTCCGTCAATGATCATGCTGCGCAAGGCAGTTAAACCGAAATTGCTGGCATTATTCATTGCTATATGTACGATAGGCATCATTGCGGTGGGTTATCTGTTCAATGTGATACAGCCGTTTATATTATAAAAGGAGGAAATTATGGGACTGTTTGGAAAGAAAGACAAGACTGAAGAATCAAAGGAGTGCTGCTGCGGTACCTGTGACTGTGAAAGCAATGAGAAAGCAGAAGAAGCAAAAATCAAAGGAGCGAGAATCAAGATACTTGGCGGTGGATGTGCAAAATGCCAAGCACTGGAAGAAGCCACAAAAGAAGCACTTGAACAGCTAGGTATGAATGAAACGATTGATCATGTTACAGATTACAGTGATATTGCTTCATATGGAGTCATGTCAACACCGGCACTGGTGGTG
>CALEMD010000082.1 GCA_937902945.1 uncultured Erysipelotrichaceae bacterium
TGTTTATTTCAAAGGGTCAAAACCACCGCGATTCCATGGATTACACCTGCATATCATCATTGGTTCTTCCCTTGCGTGTCACTAAGATCTTTATTTCCATTTCAGGTGCATTGTCCAATTGGGACAGAACACTGGTCATGTCTTCAATCGTGTTATCAATGCCTCTCAGTGAATTGAATTCAATATTAGTCGGCACAATCGTCAGATCTGTGACTGCACATGCGTTATATACAAACCAGCTGAATGATGGATTGTTATCAATCACTACCTGGTCAAAGCCTTTCAGGTGTCTGAATGCTTTCTGCAACTTATTCGGATAAGAAGTCAGTGAATTGAATTCAAGCTGTTTCATTGTGTGAGTCAGAAGTCCAGTTGACGGAATAATGAATGTATTCTTCAGAGATGCAACTGGATAAATGCATTCATTGATCATGTCCGGATGTTCCAGGACAGTAGAGATAGTCAATTCCTTCTTGTCTACATCCTGCACTGTTGCCTCATCAAGCAATAGATTCGTGATTGATCCCTGTGGATCTCCGTCAATGATTAATGTCTTCATTCCATTCAGTGAGTAACCGGCTGCCAATTGAATTGCTGTGACGCTTTTTCCTACGCCACCTTTTTCATTCATGATCATTGTTGTTTTCATATCTATCCCTTTCTTTCGGGGGCGCTGCGCCCCCGCTATTTTTTCCTTCTTAGTGAAACCGCATGACCATTGATGCCCTTTTCAACCTGATCCGTATAGCAAGCCGCATGGTCAATTACCTCATCATCCAGGAATGCTCCTGGTACATCCTTCAACCAACCTTGCCAGGCATAGTTGACTAAGCAGTCATTGGAGTCTGGTTCATAAGCAAGATGAACATAAACTTCTTGATCTTCATTCTCTTTCATCAGATCTTTTACTGTTGTTTTCATTCTTGGTTTCCTTTCTGGGGGCGCAGCGCCCCCGAACTTCTATAACTCAAATGCCACTTTTGTATTGTTCATTTCTTGATCGAAGATTGATCTTAGATATGTGCAGTTAGCTTCCACTTCATTGCATCTCGTATGAGCCAGAGGATATTCAGTGCCATTGGCTTCAAATTTGCCTTTCTTGAAGATCTCGGAATACTTATTCCACATCTCCAGGATCTTATTCATCAATGGTGTTCGGATCTTCATTTCATCTATTTCCGCCTTGCCTATGAAGGTATCCCCTCGGATCATGTCCTGATCTCTGTATGATAGCGATGATCTATTCTTGGCAGTCTGCCAAAGGATATTGATGCATTGCTCAATGTATCTGATCAGTCTGTTATTGGCACAAATGCATCTTTTCACCCAACGAGAATATGTTTCTTTCCATTTCTTTCGCTTCATCAATAGCCCATTCAGGATTTCAATTTTGTATTCTTTCAATGATTCAATGAGCGTATCTAATAACCATTTCCTTGTTTCGCTCAGGTTTGATTGAGATCCATCGAACAGTCTCATCTTCTGCTCTGACCATTCTGTATACTCCGCATTTTGTTCAGCGGCTCCAGGGATAGCCTGTCCTTTTTTATACTTGATCACTGCTTCTGGATCTGTTCGGCTGCAGAAGGCTCCGGTATTCCGATTTACATATTGCGTCTTGTTATAGATAGGTTTAATCAGCTTTGGGACATAGAATTTTTCTCGATCACAGAACCAGATTCTTATGAACTGAGCCTTCCCTCTGACATAGCTCCACGCAGCCCATTTGATACCTTTGTTTGACCGGATATGTTCTGCATAGGTCTTAGCAACATGGATCAGCTGCAGATTATCCCAGGAAGACTTT
>CALEMD010000083.1 GCA_937902945.1 uncultured Erysipelotrichaceae bacterium
TATGATCGGACGATATGAGCTTCTGACAGACTGTGCAGGATAAGACATCATAAAGCAGACAGTTATGGAACTGTCTGGGAAATGAGCGTGCATCCATATGCGCAGAGTACTGTGAAGAATCCGCAGTATCATGGTCAGAAACTGAAGGATCTGATCGAGAAGGATCCGGAAGGAATGCTTGGAAAGAAATGCACAGAGATGGATCTGATCCGTCTTGCGTATCTTGATGCGAAGGATTCGCTGAGTGTACAGGTACATCCGGATGAAGCGTATGCCGTCAAAAATGAAAACGATCATGGCAAGACAGAATCCTGGTATATCCTTGAAGCAGAACCGGGTGCGACACTGGTTGCGGGATCAGACTTTACAGATAAAGAACAGATCAGACAGTCATTGAAAGATCACACAATCATGTCCCATCTGCGCAATGTGCCGGTAGCGGCAGGTGATTTTATCTGCATTGAAGCAGGTACACTGCATGCTTTAGGAGCAGGCATCCTAGCAATAGAGGTTGGAACGAATTCCAATACAACATACCGTTTCTATGATTATGAAAGAAAAGATGACAAAGGGAATGAACGTCCTCTGCATCTGGAGAAATCACTGGATGTTGTAAACCTTGCCAGCCGTCCGGAAGTGATCCACAGTCCATATCATGCAGACATGGCACAGAAGAAGACTCTGCTGAAAAGAAAAGAGTTTACTGTAGAGCTGGCTGATACAGCTGGCAGCTATGTCAGCAGTACGGATGGAAATAGCTATCAGGTTCTTTCAAACATGCAGGCAGAATGCCTCCTGAAGTATGAAGGAGGAACGATGCCTCTGCATTTTACCGAAACTGTTTTTCTGCCGGCAGCACTGGGGAAATATGAAATCATTGGCAGTACAAGAATCCTGATCAGTTCTGTGCAAAAATAGTTTGATAGTTAAAACACAAATTGTTGTATTATTCTGAACAATAGATAATAATTAAAGAGTAATAAGTTTTCATTTTTAAACAAAAAGAATAGGAGGTGAATCCTATATGAAATATGTCATAATGGTCAGCCATGGTGAATTCGCACCTGGACTGCTGTCTGCCGTTCTGATGATGACCGGCCCTCGTGAAGATCTTTTGGCAACCAGTCTGAAACCGGATATGAGTGCAGATGATTTCCAGCAGAATTTCCGTGAACTGGTTAAGCCGATCACTGCTGATGACACGATCATTCTGCTGGCTGATATTCTGAGCGGTTCTCCGTTCACAAAATCACTGGAAGTGCTGTCTGAGAAGGGGTACTTGGGCAATACGATCGTCATTGCCGGCATGAATATGCCTTTGGCACTGACTGCTGCATTGATGAAAGATAATATCGACGACAGAAATGCACTGGTCGAAACGATCCTGAGTGAAGGAAGAGCAGGACTGACTGAATTCAAGGCAGAATCCGAAGAAGATAAAGAAGAAGATATTTAACTAGGCAATAACTCTGAATATTCAGAGTATGCATTGCGAAAAGGAGACGGGATCTATGATTTCATTTATCAGAGTTGATGATCGTATTATTCACGGTCAGATCGTTACCCGCTGGTCAAAGGAATTTCCTTGTGACGGTATTGTAGCAGTGAACGATAAAGCAGCAACGACACCTGTATTAAAGGAATCCTTCAAAGCTTCAACTGATAAGAAGGTATTTATCTGGACAGCTGAAGAATGGCGCGAAAAGTGCGAGAAGGTGAAGGAAAGCAACAAGAAGTACTTCCTGATCACAAAGAATCCAGTTGATATGGCTAGAATTCTTGTGGATGAGAAGTTTGTACCGAATGATATAAAGCGCGTTGTTATTGGGCCTTGCAATGATCGCCCAGGTGCGGTGAAGCTGGGACAGAACCAGTCCATCACACAGGAAGAGGCTGAAGCCTGCGAGAAACTGACAAATGCAGGATATGATGTCTACTTTGCATTGCTCCAGGAGACAGCTATTGGTTCTTGGCCTAAATTCAGATCAAAATTCGGCTACTAGCAGGGAGAGCGGCAGCTGAAATTTGATAGAATCAATTGAGTATTGAAAGGGGAAAATCTAATGATTATTTCATGGTTCCAAGCATTTTTGCTGGGAGTTATGTCATGTTTGGCAGCTTCCACAATCGCATGTTTAGGCACTACTGTAGGCAACTACACTCTGAATCGTCCACTGATTGCTTCACTGTTTGTTGGCCTGATTCTCGGTGATGTTAAGGGATGCGTACAGATTGCTATACCGATGCAGATTATCTACATTGCTCTTGTTACTCCAGGCGGCACAGTTGCTGCCGACCTCCGTGCCGTTTCTTATATCGGCATTCCACTGGCTTATGCTACCGCTAAATCCCAGGGTCTTGAAATGGGAAGCGCAGAAGCACAGGCTCTTGCCGGCGCAATGGGCGCATTAGTCGGAACAGTCGGAACCGTTCAGTTCTATGGAACGGCTATGATGAACCTGATTTGGCAGCACATTGGCTGGGCTGAGCTGGATAAAGGCAAATTCGGAATTCTGACAGCTGTCGAAACCTGGATGCCAATTATCTCTCACATTTGCATTTCTCTGATTCCAGTTATGCTTATAGACTATCTCGGTGCTGGTGCAGTTGATTCCTTCAAGGAAGCTCTGCCAATGGATTCCTGGTATATGAAGAGTATCTTCACACTGGGTTCATTGCTGCCGGCAGTAGGTATTGCTATTCTGCTGAATTCAGTTGTCTCCAAGCCTGTTGATCTTATTTACTTCGTATTCGGATTTGCTATTGCGAAGTCAATGGGTCTGACTCTATTGGCTGCTACAGCAGTCGGTGCTGTCTTCGCTCTGATCAACTATCAGATGAAGATGATTAAGGTCAACGCAAGCAATTCCGGTTCCGATGACGAGGAGGACATATAATCATGACAGTCGCAGAAAAGAAGATTCAAAAAGGTACGCTGAATAAATCATTCTGGCGCT
>CALEMD010000084.1 GCA_937902945.1 uncultured Erysipelotrichaceae bacterium
ACGGCATCCGTTATGAGGGATCGGTGTAACATCATTAATTACAGTGATTTCAAGACCTGCTGTCTGCAGGGAACGAACGGCTGCTTCACGTCCTGGACCTGGGCCCTTGACGTCAACCTGTACACTCTTCATACCCTGAGTAACTGCTGCTTTTCCTGCAGCTTCTGCACAAAGCTGTGCAACGTATGGTGTAGACTTGCGGGAACCCTTGTAGCCAAGTGCTCCGGCGGAACTCCAGGAAATAACATTTCCTGCTTCGTCTGCAATCGTAACGATTGTATTGTTGAATGTTGAATGAATGTGCGCAACACCCTTCGCAACATTGCGGCGGGCCTTCTTCTTACGAATTTTCTTAGCGCTGTTCTTCTTATCTTCTGCCATGTCTGCTTACCTCCCGTTACTTCTTCTTATTGGCAACAGTGCGACGCGGACCCTTACGAGTGCGAGCATTGGTGCGAGTACGCTGGCCGCGTACCGGAAGTCCTCTCTTATGACGATTTCCGCGATAGCATCCGATTTCCATCAGACGTTTGATGTTGAGTGCGCTCTCACGACGAAGATCGCCTTCTGTTTTAATAGCGTCAACGTGCTGACGGATTGCAGTTTCCTGCGCTTCAGTCAGATCGCGGACACGAATGTCTTCACTGATCTTGCAGTCAGCCAGAATCTTACTGGCTGTTGTTGGTCCAATTCCATAGATATAGGTAAGAGATATTACAACTCGTTTGTCACGAGGAATATCTACACCAGCTATACGTGCCATATTATTCTTTCCTCCTAATTAACCTTGTCTCTGTTTGTGCTTAGGGTTTTCGCAGATAACCATAACAACGCCTTTGCGCTTAATTACTCTGCACTTGTCACAAATTGGTTTTACTGACGGTCTTACTTTCATGATCATTGCCTCCTGATCTTTTATTCAGTGGTATTACTTGTGTCTATACGTGATTCGCCCACGTGTTAAGTCATAAGGTGAAATTTCCACAGTAACCCGATCGCCTGGTAAAATGCGTATGTAATTCATCCGGATTTTACCAGCAACGTGAGCACGGATTTCATGGCCGTTCTGAAGCTTCACCTTGAAGTTGGCATTAGGAAGAGTCTCTTCGACGATTCCATCAATTTCAATGACATCCTGTTTCCCCATTCAATCTCTCTTTCTGCATGATGCTTCCCTGCCGATAAACGGCAGGGATAACGTTATGCAATTTTTCCTAAAGCCTTTTTTACTTCTTCGAAGATTTCCTCTGTCCCGTGGGAAGCGTCCATCTTCAGTATCAGGCCTTTCTTTTCATAGTAATCAAGTACAGGTCTGGTATTTGTTTCATGTTCCTGTAAACGTACTTTCAGCTGTTCAACTGTATCATCTTTGCGCTGCACCAGTTCGCTGCCGCATCTATCGCATATTCCTTCCACTTTGCTTGGATGGTTATGTATATGATAGATAGCTCCGCATTGTCTGCAGACCCTGCGGCCGGTAATGCGATCTTTGAGAATATCGAATCCAACATCCAGTTCAAGCACAACCTGCACCGGTTTCCCGATCTTCTGACTGATTTTTTCAAATGCCTTAGCCTGAACCAGTGTGCGCGGATAGCCATCAAGAAGATATCCCTTGTGGCAGTCCGGCTGCATCAGCCGTTCTTCAACCATTGCATCGATCACATCATCAGGAACAAGATGGCCGCTCTCCATATAGGATTTCGCCTTCATGCCCAGTTCTGTGCCCTTCTTTACGTTTTCCCTCAGCATATCTCCAGTAGAGATATGCGGAATGTCGTATTCCTTCAGGATCAGTTCGGACATAGTGCCCTTACCGCTGCCTGCAGGTCCCATGATGAGGATATTCATATAGTCCCCCGATCTTGTACTACTTCAGGAAACCGCGGTACTGCTTTTGAGTCAGCTGACCTTTGAGCTGTGCCATTGTTTCCATTGCGACACCAACAACGATGATGATTCCGGTTCCTCCAACTGAAGAGGAATTCGGCAGATTTGTAAACATCGGCAGCAGATACGGAATGACTGCGATGAATGTAAGTCCTAATGCACCAAGTACGGTGATGCGGTTGAGTACTTTATGCAGATAGGATCTTGTTTCAGCTCCTGGTCTGATACCAGGAATATACGCGCCGGACTTGCCAAGATTTTCAGCAATCTTATCCGGATTCACCTGCAGATCGGTATAGAAGAATGTAAACAGAATTGTCAATACTGCATAGATGCTCAGTCCTAAAGGCTTATTCAGACTCAGGACATTGCTTACAGTATTATAAGCACTTGTGTTTACGAAACTCAGTATGATCTGCGGAGCTGTCATGATTGACTGTGCAAAGATGACAGGGATAACAGAAGCTGAATTGATCTTGAACGGCAGATATGTAATATCTGAACCGCCGCGTGTATTGGAACTGTTCGTATACTGAATAGGAATCTTGCGAACAGCAAGCTGCATAATAACTACCAATACAATAATAACAAGATACATAAGAATATACAGCGCATATTCCAACAGACCGTTGAACATTGCTCCTGAAGAGGATGTATCAACTAGAACGTTGAAGACCTGCATGAAGGTAGACGGCATATTGGATACGATTCCGGCAAAGATGATGACGGAAACACCATTTCCGATACCTTTTGTGCTGATGCGATCACCCAGCCACAGCAGGAACATAGTTCCAGCTGTAAGCACGGTTGCTGTATAGAGATAGTTTGATAATGAGCTGCTGGTTAGAATTGCATACTGCTTATCAAATCCATATACCAGTGAGTAAGCCTGAACGAATGAGAGAACAACACCTAGATAGCGTGTGATTTTCTCCATCTTCAGCCGGCCTGTCTGTCCGGACTTTGTCATTTCTGTCAAAGCCGGTATGACATCCATGCTTAATAACTGAATGATGATACTTGCAGTAATGTATGGAGTAACGCCCATTGCGAACACTGACATGTTCTGCAATGCGCCTCCGCCCAGCAGATTCATCATGCTGAGAATTGAATTGTCGCTAATGCTTGATGCGATCTTGGTTGCATCTACTCCCGGAACTGGGATAGCAGATCCGATGCGATAGATCAGCAGCATGGCCAGAGTAAAGAATATCTTATTGCGAATCTCTTTATTCTTAAACAGGCTGACGAACGTATGCATCATATCACAGCACCTCGACTTTTCCGCCCGCTTTTTCGATGGCTTCTGCAGCCGCTTTTGAGAACTTAGCTGCTTTTACAGTCAGCTTCTTCTCAACTGTGCCGTTGCCAAGAATCTTGACACCGTCAAGTTCCTTCTTCAATACACCGGCATTCTTCAGCGCTTCATAGTCAACTGTATCACCATCATTGAATCTGTTCAGATCATCAAGATTGACGACCGCAAACTCTTTGCGTGTAAAGTTGGTAAATCCGCGCTTTGGTATTCTCTTGAATAGAGGTGTCTGGCCGCCTTCGAATCCGATTGCGACGCCTCCTCCGCTTCTGGCATTCTGTCCTTTATTTCCCTTGCCAGCTGTTTTGCCGGTTCCGGATCCAAGGCCTCTGCCGATTCTCTTCGATGTGAAGCGGGCCCCATCATTTGCTTTCATTTCATGTAATTTCATTGTGGCTGCCTCCTTATCGAATTTCCGATACTTTCTTACTGCGCATCTTTGCTACTGAATCAACAGTCTTCATGCTCTGCAATGCAGTCAATGTTGCATAGACAACGTTAACTGGAGTTCTTGAACCGATGACTTTTGACAGGATATCACTGACACCTGCAAGTTCTAGAATAGCACGGACAGCACCTCCGGCAATAACGCCGGTTCCAGGTGCAGCTGGCTTCAGAATTACTGTTGCAGCACCGTGTACACCCTTAACATCATGAGGGATTGTACGATTGTCGTCAACTAGAGAGACTCTGATGACATTCTTTGTTGCAGCTTCTGTTGCCTTCTTGATTGCATCAGGTACTTCAGCTGCCTTTCCCATTCCGAAACCGACTCTTCCTTTTTTATCGCCAACAACGACCAGTGCAGCAAAACGCATTCTGCGGCCGCCTTTAACTGTTTTGGAAACTCGGTTGATGGAGACTACTACATCGTCGAATTCTTTCGGTTCGCGACTTTTTCTATATGGTTTACGTTCCATTGTATTCTCCTTCCCCTTACAGTTTCAGTCCAGCTTCTCTTGCGCCATCCGCAACAGCCTGAACTCTTCCATGATATACATATCCGCCGCGGTCGAAGCATACTTTTTCGATCTTGGCATCTTTGCACTTTTTGGCGATCTCGGCGCCGACTTTCTTAGCTGCATCGACATTTCCACCGTGTTCCAGTTTCATGTCCTTTGAGTTGCAGCTGCAGATAGTAGTGCCTGTTGTATCATCAATAACCTGGCAGTAGATGTTCTGATTGGAACGGAACACACTCAGCCTTGGGCAGTCGGGAGTACCGCTGACCACTCTGCGTACACGTGCATGACGGCGCAGACGTTCTTCGTTTTTCTTTGTTTTCTTCAGCATTGTTCTCTCTCCTTCCCTTATTTCTTAGCAGCAGCTGTCTTGCCTTCCTTACGGCGGACATGCTCATCCTTGTAGCGGATGCCTTTGCCCTTATAAGGTTCTGGCTTCTTAACTGCTCTGATATTTGCAGCGAATTCTCCAACTCTCTGCTTATCTATGCCTGATACTGCAATATGGGTTGCATCTTTGCATTCTACTTTAATATCATCCCAGATGTCAAAATCTACAGGATGTGAGAAACCAAGGAGCATCTCCAGTTTTTTGCCGTTGACTGCAGCACGGTATCCAATACCGACAATCTCCAGTTCTTTCTTGTAACCAGTGTGAGTACCCTCAATCATCGTAGCCAGCAGAGCACGGGTTGTACCATGCAGCTGCTTTGTGTGCTTCTCTTCATTCGGGCGGGTAACCTTGACGGTTCCGTCCTTGACTTCGATTCCCATCAGCGGAGAAAATTTCTTCGTGAGGGTTCCCTGAGGACCTTTTACCGTCACCTCATTCCCGTCAGCGACAGTAATTTCTACGCCGGCCGGAACGGTAATCGCTTTGTTTCCGATACGTGACATTGTTCTTCCCTTTCTTTACCAGATATAAGCGACAACTTCGCCGCCTGTGTGCTTCTTGCGTGCATCCCTGTCAGTCATCATTCCCTGGCTTGTGGAGATGATGGCGATTCCCAGTCCGTTGAGGACTTCAGGAACTGCATTCTCTTTTGCATAGACACGAAGTCCTGGCTTTGAGATTCTCTTGATGCCAGTGATGACTTTCTCATCATTCGGTCCGTATTTCAGCGTGACGGTCAGTTTCTTATCAGTAACACCCTCTCCGCTAGTTGTAAAGCTGTCGATGTATCCTTCTGCTTTCAGGATCTTGGCAATTTCTGTCTTAACCTTGGAAACCGGAGCGATATCGACCGTCTCCATGTGAGCCTGAACCCCATTGCGGATTCTTGTCAGCATGTCGGCGATAGGATCTGTCATATTCATCTGTCGTTCCTCCTTACCAGCTGCTCTTCTTGACTCCCGGAATCTGACCTTTGTAAGCCAGCTCACGGAAGCAGATACGGCAGACCTTGAGCAGATCGGAAGAGCACACGTCTGAACTCC
>CALEMD010000085.1 GCA_937902945.1 uncultured Erysipelotrichaceae bacterium
TCGATCAGCTCAATAGCGCGTTTCCCGGTCTTTGGATCCAGATTCGCAAGCGGCTCATCAAACAGCAGAATATCGACATCATCAATCAGAACACCCGCCAATGCCACTCTCTGTTTCTGCCCGCCAGACAATTCATATGGATTGTTTTTCAGCAGTGTATCCATATCCACAACTGCCGCAATCTTCTTAACACTCTGTTTCATTGTTTCCAATGGAACACAGTCATTTTCCAATGCAAACGCTATATCTTCTCCAACATTCAGGCCAATGAACTGTCCGTCAGAATCCTGCAGAACTGTGCCGACTTTCTTAGACAGTTCAAACAGATTTGAAGATTCTGTATGAATGCCGGCTACTGTCGGCTCCCCTGTCATCGTTCCGCGGTATGCAAAAGGTATCAGCCCATTGATGCAGCTGCCCAATGTACTCTTTCCCGAACCAGATGGACCTGCTATGACAATTTTCTCACCCTGATGAATAGATAGATTGATGTCATGCAAAGTAGGTTCTGACTGCGAGTAGTATTGAAACCCGAAATGTTTAAAAGAAATGATTTCTTCGCTCATGCTTTTCCCCTGAATTTAAAAACAGACAGGAAGAGTCTATACCTTTCCTGTCTGCAAATACAATCATTTAGTCCTTCTTGAGGCTTCCTTTTCCTGTTCTGCTCTTTGCATATGCACTCAGCAGCAATCCGCCGATAACGATACCGACAATTGCATCCATTGCGAAGGCAATAGCACCCTGTGTAAATACAAGGTTGACTGGCTCTGCATAGATCACAATATCAAGAACCGGTGCAACAACAACCCATGCTACTGCGTGGGCAATGACAGTCCAGATAATGAACTGCGTCCATTCTGCTTTTCCGAATTTTCCGTCTTCTACTGCCGGTGCAATCTTCTTGTAGGCAAAACCTGTAATCAGTGCAGAAATCCCGGAAGCAACTACCCAGCTCCACCAAGGTGATCCATAACTGATAAAGTCTGACAGTGCATGGCCGATAAACGCTACCAGGAATCCGCAGAGAGGTCCAAATAATGCAGCAAAGAAACCCGAAACACCGTAAGCAATCTGAAGATTGGTCTCTGGAACAGGTGATGGAATCTTGACAAACATAAACAGCACCATGAACAGTGCGGCGCCAAGACCCGTAGCAACAATCGTTCTTGTAGTAGAATTACCCTTATTCATTTGATGTGCCCCCTTGAACACGCAACGATTATATCATGTATTCAATTTCTCGCATGAAATTCCTCTATTATTCACAAACTTTTCATCAAATTCATGCAAGAATTGTCTCAATTCTCTGCAGTTCCGCATCTGTGAAATCCAGATGCTTCAGCACAGCAATATCATCCAGTATCTGTTCTTTTTTAGATGCACCGATCAGTACAGTATTGATATCATTGCTTCTCAGACACCAAGCCAATGCCATATCTGCCAGTGACTGATGGCGGCTTTCCGCAACTTCATTCAAAGCTTTGATCTTTGCCATCATCTCTTCAGTCAATGACGCTTCTTTCAATGATGTATTGCGAGCAGCTCGGCTATCCGCTGGAATCCCATGCAGATAGCGATTTGTAAGACGTCCCTGATCCAATGGTGAAAACACTACTGAACCCGCACCCACTTCATTCAATGCATCACTCAGATGATCTTTCTCACTCCATCTGTCAAACATGTTATAGCGGTACTGGTTGACAAACAGCGGCACTCCATATGACTTCAACAGAGATGCGGCCTGGCGGGTCTGTTCTGCGTTATACTGCGATACGCCGACATATAGCGCCTTGCCTTGCTTCACAATATCAGCCAAAGCCTGCATAGTCTCTTCCATTGGTGTTTCCGGATCCGGACGATGATGATAGAAAATGTCCACATAATCCAGGTGCATTCTTTTCAGGCTCTGATCCAGAGAAGCCATAAGATACTTTCTTGATCCATGATCTCCATAAGGACCCGGCCACATATCCCATCCAGCCTTTGTTGCAATGATCATTTCATCACGATATGGCCTGAGATCACTGTCCATGATCCTGCCAAAGTTCTCTTCTGCAGATCCATATGCTGGGCCATAGTTGTTGGCCAGATCAAAATAGGTAATGCCGTTGTCAAATGCGGCAAACAGCATCTCCTTCATATTCTCAATATTGTTAATTGACCCGAAATTGTGCCACAAACCCAATGCAACCCTAGGAAGCAGTATTCCGCTTCTGCCGCATCTTGAAAACTGCATTCGCTCATTATAACGATCCTTATCTGCTATATACATATTATTTCCTTCTTTCTGCTTTCAGTATGCCACAGTTATTCCCTTTGCAGTACATATTTGCCCGCACATACAACCATTGAAAGATCACCTGTGTTTCGTTATAATATGATAGTTTCAACTGCGCCGACTTAGCTCAGTTGGTAGAGCAACTCATTCGTAATGAGTAGGTCGTTGGTTCGATTCCGATAGTCGGCACCA
>CALEMD010000086.1 GCA_937902945.1 uncultured Erysipelotrichaceae bacterium
ACCAAAGTCATGATAATTGCTTTGAATATAGGAAACCATGTTGCCTTCATTATCAGCAGTGCATAGATACACTGTTCCGCTCTTGAATGGATTGTAAGGCATATACGTTTTTGCACGTGAATCAATATCGATATATCTCTGCTTTCCATATGCATCTGTTAGATAATCTCGATAGTTTTCTTTCATACAGGAAGGATCAGTAATAATGCTGATTCCATCTTCAAATGCGATCTTCATTGCTTCGAACAGCGTATGATATTTTCCAATTTCATCATTTGAATCAAAAGTCTGATTCTTAAGAATATTCAAAGTCAGAAGTGTAACGAGTCCCTGCCCGTTTGGAGGAAGTTCCCATACATCGTATCCACGGTAATTAACAGATATCGGTTCAACCCAATCACAGTGATAGTTCTTCAGATCTTCAATAGAAATATAACCACCATCTCTATCGCTTTGTCTGACAATCGCTTCGGCAATTTTACCTGAATAGAATGATTCAGAATCGCTTTCTGCGATCAATCGCATTGTTCTTGCATGATCAGGAAATCTGACTATTTCACCAAATTTATACGGTTCTCCATCTTTTGTAAATGTCTTCAGCCAATTCTTATATACATCTGATTTTTTATATTCTTCTTTGTTTTTAGCAACATATTTTCCCCAAAGATATGACAGAACCGGAGAAACAGCATATCCTTCTTCTGCATAATGAATGGCAGGTGCAAGCACCTGTTTCATAGTCAGTTTTCCAAATCTATGTATCAGCTCCGCCCATGCACGTGGCTGTCCTGGTATCATTACAGGAATCCATCCGTGTTCCGGTATCTTGTCAATTCCCTGTGCTTTCAAAGTTTCAATGCTCAGTTTCTGAGGAGCGGTTCCCGATCCATTCAAACCATAGAGTTTATCTTTCATCCAAACAATAGCAAAAGCATCACCGCCGATTCCATTGCTTGTTGGTTCAGTTACTGATAATACTGCCGCTGCAGCAACAGCTGCATCTACAGCATTTCCTCCCATTTTCAGCATGTCCAGGCCTGCATTTGATGCCATCGCACTGCTGCTGGCAACCATGCCTCTGCTAGCTGTCACTGTATATCTGCTTGACTGGAACGGCTGATATACTGGATCAAAATCCATCATAATGAAACCTTATCAAGCAGTTCGTTAAAATTCACTTTTGGACTGTCAGGCAGAATCTGTGCAATCAGTTTTGTTTTCTCTGCCAGAACTTTCCAGACTTTGATTTCTTCATCTGTCGCAAATACATGACTGAGATACTTCTTGCGTTCCGGATTGGATCTGACATTGCCAATATTGACCTCATCGAGTTCAACACCTGCATCAATCATCTGTATCAGTGCTTCTGGGCCTTTGCTAAGAAGCATAATATGCTTTTTATCTAATTTGCCAGACTGAATTAGAGTTACTGCATCTGCAACTGAAACAATATATGACTTGACTCCTGGAGGAGTCGCCATATGCAATAATGAGCACTGCAGTCCATCTTTTGCAACCTTATCATCAACAGCAACTATCGTGTCAATTCCTTTTGCTCGTGTCCATCCAAGTGCAACCTGTCCATGAATAAGACGATCATCTATTCTAATCAAATTAAATTTCATAATAATTGAAGGAGATTATTCATCATAATCTCCTCACCCTCACTTTCTCTAATTAAAGAATACCGAAGAAACCCAGTACAAATCCAACAATAATCAACGCAAACATAACCCATGTTGCACTCTTGCCTTTTCTAAGTATTCCAAATACGCCAAGAGTAATCAGCAATGGCAGAAGTTTAGGAAGAATTGCATCAAAAGTTGCCTGCAGTTCAACGCTTGCTTCCCCGACTGTATAAACAAGCGGAGTAGTTACATTCAGCCAAGTAGCTGTGAGTCCGCCAACAACAAACAATCCGAGAATTGATGCTGCTTCCATCCATATTTTGATATTCAGCTGTTCCATCTTCGACATGAAGTTATCAGCAAACTTATATCCATTGTTCACTCCCCACCACTGTGCGAAGAAATGCACTGCATTGATTACGATAACGAATAACAGCGGAGCAAATCCATTTCCTGCCAATGCGAGTGATGCACAGATACCTGCAACGATTGGTCTGAAGGCCCCCCAGAACAGTGAATCGCCAAGACCAGCCAGAGGACCCATAAGAGCTCCCTTTATAGCCTGGATATCATCACCGCTGATGTCTTCTCCATTTGCTTTTCTTTCTTCCATTGACGCAACAACACCGAAAATAATCCCGCAATCCCAAGGATGTGTATTGAAATATGTCAGATGACGCTGATATGCTTCAATTCTGTCCTCTTTGTTCTTATACAGTTTGTTGATAATCGGAAGCATTGCATATTCGAATCCCATTGCCTGCATTCTTTCGAAATTGAATGCAGACTGAATTGCATTGGAACGAATGAATAATCTATTTAAGTCCTTTTTTTCCAATTTATTTTTCTGTACGGCTTCAGTCATGATTACTGTTCTCCTGTTCTCTGCAGTTTAGTAAACGCCCATACTGCAACATAAGCGATTCCGATAAATGCAATTCCCATAACGCCAAATGACGGGATATAAGCAGCTAAGCCAAATCCGATGAAGAAATACGGCATGATTTCCTTGCGGCTCAGATTGTTTAGCAGAAGTCCAAAGCCTAATGCCGGCAGCAGCTTGCCTACTGCTTTTATGCCGCCCATGATATTTGTCGGAATTACATCAATCATTGAAGTTACGAATTCGGCACCGAGCCAAAGAGCTAAGAATGTAGGAATGAAGTATGCCAGAAAATGAACTAGATTTCCAAGCCACATCATCATTGTGATTCCTTTTGAATTATCCTGCAGAGCATATTTGTCTGCACCATGTACCGCAAATGCGCTTATTGTCTTTGCAAACATTTCAAATGTGCTGGCAACAACTGCAACTGGAATAGCTACTACCATTGCTCCTTCAAGTCCAGTTCCGCTTGTAATAGCAATTGTTGTTCCCAAAGCACTTCCGATGGCTACGTTAGAAGGAACTGATCCTCCAATAGCCTGTGCTCCCATAAATACCAATTCTAATGATGCACCAACAAACAACCCAGTACTGAAATCTCCTAATACCAGTCCAATTACAGGTCCTAAAACGATAGGACGCTCCAACTGGCAGTCTCCACAAGCTCTTCTTTGCAAATAAGCTAATCCAGTAAGCAAACTGATGATAAATATTATGCCCATGCTCATAGTGATACCCTCCCTTTTCTAGAATTTTTTGAACATTGTATGGTTATTGCAATCAGTTATTATGCACCGCCCTTTCCTAATTGCACTAACGCTAAGAAAAGAATATCATCACTATTTCTATTTGTACATACATTTATTTTATATATGTTCATTTATAATACTATTATTTGAAAACCTAAAATAAATGTACCTTATATAAAGCTTTTTAGCTTTCTTTGATTGTACATACATTATAAAGTGATACAATGTATTTATGGAAAATAATCAGAATATTAACAAAAAGCAAATTATCATGAATAATCTATTAGCAGATATTCATAACGGTGTTTATCAGCCTGGTGACATGATTCCTTCTGAGATTGAACTCGCAGAAAAGTACGGTTTCGGTCGGCAGACCGTTCATAATGCTCTGTATGGATTATCACTTCAGGGAATCATCACTCGTACAAGAGGCAAAGGCTCATTTGTCACTTATCACCCAACCAACCGAAATATCCGCAAAAAAATGAGTTTCAGCGAAGATATGCACAGTGTTGGCATGACACCTGGTGCTGAGCTGCTC
>CALEMD010000087.1 GCA_937902945.1 uncultured Erysipelotrichaceae bacterium
CCGTCCCCACTGGATTGTAGAGCGCCTCCCCATCCCCACTAGATTTTAGAACGCCGTAAAAAGAACGAAGCGGAGGATCTTGGATCTTCCGCTTTTATGATGCTTCAGAGCATTGCCGCATGCATGCAGAAGAAATAATGCTATGATATCCGCGAGGTGTACCATGAGCAATATGAATATAGTACTGATTGGAATTGCCATACCGTTTCTAGGAACAACGCTCGGAGCGGCTATGGTCTTCCTTCTGAAGAAAGAAATGAATGCAGTTGTACAGAAGGCACTGGTGGGCTTTGCGGCTGGAGTTATGATAGCCGCATCTATCTGGAGTCTGCTGATTCCATCTATGGAGATGGCCGAGGCATCCGGACTGATTGCCTGGCTGCCGGCAGCAGTAGGATTTATGATCGGCATCCTGTTTCTTCTGTTTCTCGATTCGGTTATTCCGCATCTTCATATGGATACGGATCAGCCGGAAGGAAGAAAGAGCACTCTTGGGAAATCAACGATGATGTTTCTAGCTGTGACTCTGCATAATATTCCGGAAGGAATGGCAGTCGGTGTTGTGTTAGCCGGCGTTTTATCCGGCAATACTTCCATAACGGCTGCTTCTGCTTTAGCACTGGCAATCGGCATCGCCATTCAGAATTTTCCGGAAGGTGCAATTGTTTCAATGCCGCTTCTTGGCAATGGTTTCAGCAAGCCAAAGGCATTTGCCTATGGTTTCTTCTCCGGTGCAGTAGAGCCGATAGCCGCAGTTATTACCATTCTGCTGACTTCAATGATTGAACCGGTGCTGCCGTATATTCTTTCGTTTGCGGCTGGAGCCATGATCTATGTGGTAGTGGAAGAACTGATACCGGAAACACAGAGCGGCAGCCATTCCAATATTGGAACCATCGGTGTAGCATTGGGAATGGTAGTTATGATGATATTGGATGTAGCATTAGGATAAAAGAAAAGAGGATATGTATGCGTAAAATGGAACCGATAAAGGCGGCTGATTTAAGCCGTATCAATCAGAATTATCTGAAGAATGACAAAGCAAGAGCAGTTCGCAATGCATTGAATGCAAATGATCTGAAGAGTATCTCAAGAACACTGGAGGGAGAAGCAGAGAGTCCGCATATATTCTCAGTAGACATAGATACGATGCCGGTGACAAATCAGATGGCTTCCGGACGCTGCTGGATATTCTCCTCTATGAATGTACTGCGTGAGATCATTGCAAAGAAATATCACATCAGCAGTTTTGAACTTTCACAGAAAAATCCTCATTTGCAGACGGGAGTTGCAAATGTTCTCAAAAGTGGCTTAATCA
>CALEMD010000088.1 GCA_937902945.1 uncultured Erysipelotrichaceae bacterium
TAGAGCTCCTTTTTCTCCGCCTGATATGCCAACACCAAAATAATGGATTCCTTTCTCTTTCAGAATACTTTCACGTTTTTGTGTATCTTTAAAATAAGAGTTGCCACAGTCCAAAATACTGTCGTTTTTCTCCAGATGCAAAGTTAGTTCTTTGATTACTGTATCTGTCGCTTTTCCAGCAGGAACAAGAAGTATTACTTTTCTTGGTTTCTCCAAAGATTCAGCGAACTCAGAAAATGTGTCACATGAACGAATCAGACTGCTACCTTTTGCACGGGTATTCATGAATGTCTGTTGCTTCTCTTGATTCAAATCATATATTGATACAGAATAGTTATGTCTTGCCATGTTTAGGACAAGACTCTGTCCCATAACTCCAACACCAATCAATCCAATATAACTGTTCATGCGCTCTCCTTATTGTCTAAAATAGGACAAGACAGCCGTTACGCCACCCTGCCCTATCAGTTTATATTCTTAAATCACGCTTATGCTCCCGCAATCGGCCAGAAGAATGATGCAACAAACATACCAAGAATGATACCGCCGATAATATTCTTGTCATACTTGTAGAAGAGCGCTCCTCCAATTGCTCCGCAGACTCCAACCGGAATAGAAGAACCAAGTGCTGCTACAAGGAACAAAGGACCAAGCCAGACGGAGAGCTGATGTCCAACTCCCATCATGATATCTGTGCCACCTGCCTGCACACCTTTTGGTACCAGATAGCGAACACCCATAACAATTGCCGCAATGACTGCACCGCAGATTGCTCCTGCCAGCAGTGAGGTAAACAGATTATCGAATACCCAGCCCATTCCTGATTCATAGAGCAGACCAGCAATTCCGCAACCAACACCATGCATCATGCCACCGCCAATGTCGATGATACCAACTAGTGGTCCTTCCAGAATACGCGCAATCAGAAATCCTGCTCCATAGCCAGCTGCTGTCGCATAGTCTCCTGCTTTAAGCAACTGTCCGCCTGCAAGTCCGTTCATATATCCCGTGTTATAAACCATATACATATGCACAGAACCCATGACGCCTGCACATATCGTGATTGCAATAATGAAGAAGAACCAGTCTTTCATGAACATATCTTTAAATTTTGTCATATTCATTCACCTTCTTATTGTCCAATCAGAAATGCTGCAATCACTTTAGGGAAGAATCCTCTAAAGTAAGCAATCAGTACCCAGACAACAACCATCAGAATTATAAACACGATCGAAATCTTGCTCTTGATGCCATTGAGTTCGATTGTCTTACCGGTCAAAATTCCAAGGATGAGTCCCGGTGTTGCTCTGCCAACGATGAGCATGGACAGTGATCCAAGAGCAATCCCCCATATACCTGTAAGTTTTCCGTTTTCGAGTGCCGCGATCAGATATAAGCAATCCATGACAATAAGCATATTGCTGATTGCCGGTGAGAAAACCTGTGTCATCGAAACAGAAACATACTCAGGAACAAAAGAAACCGACATATTTAGAAGAGTATACAGAACAGCACCGACAATTGCACCAGCCATAGCCATCTTGTATGGATTGTAAATTGTTTCTTCAACCTTCTTGTTTTTGAGTGAAAGCAGACCTGCTGCAACGTTTGGAACTACTCTATGCAGAAAGTCTTGCTCCAAGCATCCTGCCGCCAGATTTTCGACTGCACAATTGATGTAGAATGATAAACCAAAGCTGAAGTGTGATACCGGATCGCCCAAACAAGCGTTCATTTCCCCTAAAGTCCTAAATGCTCCTGCAGCTTGGATCTTTGGTGCATGAAACATTCTTGCTGCGCCGGCGCCAACGCCAAAGCCAGCTAAAGCACCGATGATGATTGATTCTAAGGCTATTATCATAAATTCTCCTCCCTTATAGATCTAAAGCCTCATACTCTACAGTAACGATCAATGTCAGATTGACTCTTTCTTTCTTCCGTGGCATAAAGATAAATAGGAATCGCTCTGTATATTCTTCGGTTTTCAGTTCCCTAACCGATACTGCAGTTGGTTTCATATAAATAATTAATGACTTTTCTCTTTTGGATATTTCACTTCTCAGATTGTTGAACGCATTGTTAACCGCATCTTCTTTAGACTTTTTAGAAACACCTCTTGTTTCGACTACCAATTCTCCAGTTCTGACAATGTTTTCAGTGCTCATTCATTTCTTTCCAGGCTTTCACAACTTCGATGCCAACTTCTTCATTATCCATGAAGGGTCCCCCAACTACCTTGCATCCTTCTCTGATCGCTGTGGCAAATCCCATAGGTGTCTTGATATACTGCTTATATTTATATCCATACACCTATGGGATTTGCCACAGGGATCAGAGAAGGAAGACTTGTTAGCCGCAGTAATGGCACCTGCTCCGCCACTTCCGCAGAAGCTGAGTCCAATATCTGCATTTTTTTCATTCATGACATCACCCAGTTTCATATCTGCGAGCATGCCAGGAATTACATATGCTTCACCACCTGCTTTTACAACTCCTTCTGCAATCTTTTCTCCTTTTCCCATTCGATGTCCGATTACAACTAATGGTCTACCCATTTTGATACTCCTTTCTGCTAGATCTATATAGATCGCTAATAAGACAACTTCCGAAGTATTCTTTGGTGCGCCATATTCTATCAGCAGCGGCCTTAGCATTTTCTCTGCAGTATCAATGCTTTCTTTGCGCAACTGTGATTTCATTGGCTCATCTTCAACTGTTAAGCACTCTCCATTAATCAGTCTTTGCTTTAAAACATTCAGATGATTCATGAACACTGCTTGATATTCTTCCGGAATAATCAATCCTTCTTCTTTAACTGATTTCAATATGCTTTCTTTCGGATCAGCGTTCATTACGTTATTTTCCATTTTCTTTTGTGGGGTTTCCAAACATTACCGGATATATATTTGTTTCTTCTGTTTTTGAAACGATTGTCGTGATAGGATTGATCATTTTTGTAAGATGCAACATATTAAAGTTGCAATCAGGAAGCTCAACATCTACGTCATCTACAGAAAATACTGTAAAGTCTCCAAATGCACCAACCTTGATTTCACCGAGACCTTCTTTTTTAATTGCTTTTGCTGCATTATATGTATTGCAATTGATAACATCTTCAAGACTCATTCCTAAATTCATTATTTTACTCATAGTTGTCGCCAAGCTCCATACCGGTCCATGTATATTGACTGCCCTTATGTCTGTGCTTATCAAATCCGGTAGAAAACCTTTTCTTCTTGCGCGATCATATACATTCCAGTTAAAGCTAGCACTTCCATGACCAACATCGAATAAAACTCCTCTTTCTCTAGCTCGAACAAAGCAATCTTTTGGTGTCCCATCAGGTTTGAACAAAGATATCTCTTTCCCGTGATATGTATGCGTTACAATATCTCCCTTTTCAAGAAATTCGATCAACCCGCAAGGATCTGGAGGGAAATTACCAACATGAATCATCAAAGGCATATCAAGGTTTGTGGATATCTCTTTTGCAAGCTTTGTAAGGCTGTATCCTTTATCGTTTGTTATCGTATTACTGTTTGCTACTTTCATTCCAACAATATAACCGGGATGTTTTTTAATTGCATCATAGTAGTGTTCTGGATTAATTTTTTTAACATCCTGACTTCCTAAGGTCCCGAACCCTTCTTCACCATGTCCGCTCATTAATCCAAAGTATCTAGTTTTTGCCGCATCACTTTCAGCGATGAATTCATCAAAATCTTGTAAACAAACTGATCCACATTCAACAACAGTTGTTGCCCCACGTTCAACGCCTAATTCATCAATACTATTTAATGGAGGAAGCTCAACTTTTCTTCCCGGCTGAGGCTTTAGCCGATTATGGACGTGAACATCAATCATACCTGCAGAAACATACATTCCTTTAGCATCAAACACCTCAGCATCCGAAATATTTATGTTTTCTTTTATCTCCGTTATAATGCCGTTTTCAATATATATATCTTTCTGAGACTTATGAAATCCATTAGCCTTATCGATTAACACTCCGTTTTTTAATATTAATTTTTTCATAACCAATTTCATGATTGTCGCCTTTCGACATCATTTCTCCTTTCCGCACCATAAAAATCCCTTATGAAACTTGTTGCAGAGTACTCAGATATCTGTCTCAGTAAGATAACAAGTTTATAAGGAATAGTTGTGAATATAAACAGTTGCAATTGGATTCGTTTAGAATCATTGTCACTATCAGAATATATACACGGAACCATCCACTCTTGTATGAGTCAGATCTCCTATGTCTACATTCTATCTAGGTTTCAAATATTGAAAAGATTGAAATGCACCATCGATAGTGCAATGATTTAGTCTTTGTTGATTATTTGCACCATCGATTAGTATAAGTAATACCTAAGTATTGCTACAACTTCTGCAGGGGTTATAAAAACTCCAAGAGTTTTTGAAACATGATCTAGAAAGTTTTGTATAGCTTCACATTCTTTACTATGATCACGAATCATTTCATCGTAATCCATCGGTTCAATAAACTTTCCGCGCTGCCATCTAGGTATTGACATCATTACATGAGCAAATATACCAGTAACACTGTCATATTGTTTTTCGGTTATTTTCTTCGGATACAACTTGGCAAGCATTTGCCATAGATCCATTACAATTTCTCCAAATATTTCTGTTGATTCAACAGGAACAATACTTTTTTTATTAATCGTTGATGTCGAATTGTCGATTTTTCGTATAAACATGTCTGCATCACGAAACTTATCATATTGGTTTGCATAGGTTTTTGCGACCATTCCTAACGATTCACCATTGTATCCCTGACGTTTAGATAGCCAAATCGCATTCTTGACTCTTTCAATTTCTTCTTCACGCAACAGTGGGGAAACAACGATGTACGGTTTGCTAATATCATTAATAGGTATTGTTGATATTACAAAATCAATATTATTCAAAGTGTTTTTATGTGCAGAAATATTATAAGCAGAGTCCATTGCAACAATGTGTATATCCGGAAGATTATTCATCAATCTAGCTGAAAGCAATTTACTCGCTGATCTGCCTGTATTGCATACAACCATAACCTTTGTTTCTTGTATTTTTTTTGACTTCTCAAAGCTTCTCAAAAAATACAGAGTAATGTATCCAATTTCATCATCAGAAAAATTATAATCATAAATCTTTTTGAAAGCCCTCGTTCCCGATTTTATTAGTTGAAATTCATTTGGATAGGAGGTTTTAATGTCCTCAAGCATTGGATTCTCTTTTAAATAGCCTTCACCTGTACTATTTAATACACTTGTCATATGTACCAACAAATCCATTTTCAAGTTTTCCGCATCATTGATAGTATACATTCCACTTTTTTGAACAAATACTATTAGTGCTGTAATGGCCTTCGGTAATCTTTTATCAATTCCTTTTCTACTTTCAGAGTCATAAATATCTGTACATGAATTGATTGTATGGGTTATTCTTACTATTTCTTCTTTTGTAAATACTATGCTGTATTTCTCTTTTATAAACATAATTAACTTATTAATTCTTTCTTCCTGTATAGATAGAAACTCTTTCCTTGGATGATGATCAAATTTCGCATTACACATTACCCAATATAAAACAACTGCAAAATAGTAATAATGGTTTACATAAAGAAACAAATGGTTGGATATGAAATCCATGCAATCAGTAATCATTACAATATCTGTTGGCGTTAAGTATTGATTTCCCGGAGCCAGTAATGTCCTATATGCAGATTCATCACCGTATAAACTGATCACATCATTTAAAAATGCTTCTTTATTGTGAGAAACTCCTTCTAAATAATATCCTTTGTTTTTATAACCTTTTATGATCAGATTATAACTCTTCATCAATCCATTCACAGAATGGATCACGGTAATAATCGTTCCCCTGCTAACTTGAAAACAATCACTAAGTTTGTTAATTGAGATTGGATTTTCGCAAAAGAAAAAATACAGTCCCATAAGAAACATTCTTTCATTCATCCCTGCGGTCGGAAAGTTTTTTGTGTAATGAGCTTCATTGAAATGAGAGGACAAATTTTCTGTAGATACTATCTTCATTCCTTGCCCTGGCATTTTTATAAACTCGGCATCTTTTTCCTCGATATAACGCGATATTTCGACAATATCATTTCTGATTGTTCGAAGAGAAACATGCTGTTTAGCAGCCAGCATCTTTGCTGTGATCAATATTTCAGATGTTTCTAGATCTTGTAGAATTCTTTTTTGACGATCGTTAAGCATAATTTATCACCCCATTTACAGTTCTAAAATCTCTTTTGATATATTTCGACATAAGTATATCAACAGAGCAAATGTAAGCCAATCCGAAAGCGGCTGAGATAAATATAAACCACTTTGGCAAAAATAGCGTGGAAGTATAATTACGATTGGAATATAAAACAAACCTTGCCTTGTACTTGAAAGTATCATTGATGCCTTTTTCTTTCCAAACGCCTGCAATGCCGAAGCATAAACATGATAAATACCAAGCACTGGAATTGATAATGCGTATCCCTTCATCATATTGCCACAATATTGTATAGTGTTTAAATTATTGCCGAAGAGCAGAGCAATTCTTTCACCATAAAACCAAAATACTATGGAAGTTGCCACACCAATACAAATTACGAAAGACCTAGATATCGAAAGAGCCTTCACAATTCTTTTACTATTTCTTGCTCCATAATTAAACGAGAAAAACGGCTGCATGCCGTGTGAATAACCAGCAAACACACCAGTAATAATCCTTAATGCTTTTTTTGATATGCCCATTGCTGCCACCATTGCAGTACCATAAATGCTTGCCGAGCGTATCAAAAATGTTATCGAAAAACTTGGGAGGATCTGCCTAGTAAAAGCCGCTATTCCGATAGATCCAATTTGCTTTATCGATTCCATATCAAAGCTAAAATCTAAAAATCTCCATCTAAAATCATTTGTCTTGCTACACAATTTCCAAAGCATCATTAATACTGATACAGTCTGAGAGAGCACAGTCGCATATGCCGCTCCTTTGATAGCCATATTAAGACCGTAATCAAACATAAATAACGGATCTAGTATTATGTTAATTATTATTCCAACAATAATTGAAATTGTAGGCCATTTAACAATTCCATTTGATCGCAAAATACCCGACAAGGCCTGTTTTAGAACTAAGACCAAGCCTCCTGACAGAATAATAAACATATAATCATACGCATATTTGATTACATCTTGCTCAATACTAAAAAGCTGTAGAATTTGCTTCAAATTTAAAACCATCACTAAACTTGCAACCAATCCAATAACAAAACACAATGTCATTGCTGTACACAATGCAACATACGATTCAGAAAACTTTCCCTGACCATTTAAACGTCCAATCCATCCACTAGCTCCAACACTAATTCCATCTCCAAATGCTTGTATAATCATGTTTAATACCAAAGCGACCGTTGTTGCGGCAATCATTGATTCATTATGTAAAAGGCTTATATAATACGTGTCAATTATGTTATATATGACC
>CALEMD010000089.1 GCA_937902945.1 uncultured Erysipelotrichaceae bacterium
GATAGGCAGAAGTAGGTTGTTGCTGCAGATGGACAGATGATGATCAATCTGGTATAGAAGTGATGCACCTGATGCTGCATCCTTTACGTTTTCAAACTTTGTGCATAGGTCTTCCATTTCCTGGAATTGCTGCTTGCTCATATCTGTTACCGCACTGTCTAGCGCAAGAGAGATGAGTGTTTCTCTAAGAGTCAATGTGGAGTAGATGTATTCTCTATTCACATTGCCATGCTTCATAATAGACACCAGTGTTTCAATGGTGCCATTTTTCATATAGTCTGCGACATATGTTCCCTGCCGCGGAAGAATGGAAAGGAATCCCTTCTGGGAGAGTTCTGCTATACCGTCATTGACTACCGAACGGGATACCTGCATCTTCTGTGCAAGTTCTCTTTCGGTTGGCAGCTTAGTGCCTATTGGCAGTTTTCCATTGAAAATCATGGATTCGATTTCTTCAATGAATAATTGTTTGAGTGTAGGGGAACTGATCTTTCTGAATTCCATTGTTTTTGCCTCCTGCTTCTGGTTCAACCAGAACCACAGCTCTATTCTAATGCCTGCTTGTGAAAGATCAATAAAAATATGTGAAATTAGTAGCAAATTGAATTGACAGCCTATTTTTTGCTTCGGTAGAATGTGGGTAAGAGTAGATGAATACTTAAGGAGGGCGCATTATGGCATGCTTGATAGCACCGGCCGCAGAGGCGGCAGTAGTCACCATTGTTTGCAGAAGAATTGAAAAGAAAAAAGCACTGAATCGAAAGACAGGACAGGAAACTGGTTGTACCAAGACAAATGTGTTCTTGGAGAAGAGAAAATGGCTGACCAATCTATTATGGGCAGGAAGCCTGCTTCTGCTGCTTGAACATATGTGGCATGGAGAGATAGTTCCATATTTTCCATTCCTGACAGCTATGTACAATGCTGCTGATACACAAGCTATGATTCATGAAATACTGACAACAGGTGTATTGATGTGTGTGTTTGTAACACTTGTATGGGTAGGAATGGTCGGAGTATACAGTCTTTCAAAGAAGCAGAAGAACGCAGAGATTGCACGATGACCTTGCTGATAACGCTGACAGCAGCATTCGTCAGTTCCGTATGGTTTTATAGAAACAGAAAGAATGACAGTCACAGTATTTCAACGCTCTGCTATCTATACTGGGGTGCATCGCTGATGTGGATGGTAGATGAGATGGCTGTCTATACTGATAATCCTGCAGGGTATTCTCTGATCCCGGCTGAAAGCATGCTTGATGACGCCTTGCTTGGATGCTCGGCGGTTGGATTCGGCATTCTTGTCTGGCTGATTCAATTGATTGTGAAGAAGGCAATACATAGAAAAGATAAAGGAGACGCTTATGTTTCAGGTATATGAAATCAAGAAGAGTGTATTTGAACACAATGATAAAGATGCGGACAATCTTCGCAAAGAGCTGAAAGGAAAAGGTGTATTTCTGCTGAACCTCATGTCTTCACCTGGTTCTGGAAAGACAACAACACTGACGCAGACTCTGAAAGCATTGCAGAAAGATCTGCGCATTGCTGTTATGGAAGCGGATATTGACAGTGATGTTGACGCAAAGACAATTGAAGAAACAGGTACGCGAGTCATTCAGCTGCATACCGGAGGCATGTGCCACCTGGATGCTGATATGACGCGCCAGGGTTTAGATCAGATCGGAGTTGATGAAACGGATCTGGTGATATTGGAAAATGTAGGAAACTTAGTCTGTCCGGCAGAATTTGATACAGGATCATCAAAGAATGCAATGATTCTGTCAGTGCCTGAAGGAGACGACAAACCATTGAAGTATCCGCTGATGTTCTCTATCTGTGATATTGTACTCATCAACAAGATTGATGTGCTTCCATACTTTGACTTCGATATGGACGCATGCAGAAAAGCAGTGCTTGAAAGAAATCCAAATGCAAAGATCTTTCCTATCTGTGCGAAGACGGGTGAGGGGATGGAAGAATGGTATGCATGGCTTAAAGATCAGGTGAATGCCTGGCAGAAAGGATCATTATGAGCGAAGAAAAGAAAACACCTCATATAACAGGGGATGCAGGTTTCTCAGTATTTGAACCGGCAAAGGGCGAAACACGTGAGAATATACGGAAGCTTGGACAGAAGATTACAGATCGCATCGGCCATAAAGTAACAGCAGAAGATCCTGAATACTGGGGACTTGCGGCAATGGTCACAGACGAGATGGCAGATGTTGCCAATCTGATGCAGGTGCGCAAGCCAAAGACATTGGCTGAAATGGTCAAAATAACTGGGAAGT
>CALEMD010000090.1 GCA_937902945.1 uncultured Erysipelotrichaceae bacterium
AAATATTCCTTTGGGCTGATTTTTGACGGTTGGGTCAATAACGAGAAAATATGCCTCTAGAATCGTCTCTAGATTCACAACTTTCGGATCATATGTGACCCGAACTGTCTCCTTAAACCCCGTATTGCCGGAGCATACCTGTTCATATGTTGGATTTTCAGTATAGCCATTCGCATACCCAACAGCAGTATCTGTTACTCCGTTCAGTGAAGAAAACAGTTTTTCTGTACCCCAGAAACAGCCTCCTGCCAGCCAGATCGTCTTCTGTCCAGCGGGTGTCTCATAGTCATTGTAAGCTTTCATAGTCTTTCCTTCCTGGCTGCCTGCAGCACAGCCTGTCAGCAGCATTCCTGCAATTATTACGCTGAATAGTCTCTTCATAATGCAGCCTTCTTTCATTCTCAAAGTAGCACTTGCTTATGAGACTGACAAAACTAATGCTCATTTAGTTCATCTGTGAACATTTTTGCATATTTGCCGTTCATCTTTTATAAATCGTCATATAATATCTCTGTTTCAAATAAGGTCTGTAAATCAGGCCTTCGGAGATGTTCTTGTGAACCGATGTAGTTCCACAGATGAAGTAACCTACCGAACTTTTCAGCCCTCTGATATACTTCCACTCTCTGAAATACTGAAAAAAGCATGGCTTCAGAACGACCCGCTTCTTCCAGGAGACGCAGATTGTCTAGCTACAAGCTATCTATGCGCAATTCTTTCAAGCGCTGACTGGACATGTGTTGCTGTGTATGAAGATAAACCAGTTGGTATTATCTGTGCACATAACCACCACAGACACACATTCCATATCAACTATGCATTGAAGGCGGCTGGATGTGCTCTGTCTACCTGCATACACGCAAACTCCGCAGATGATGTTTCTGACTACTGCAAGAGCGAATACATGGATGCATGTATGCTGAAAGAAACACACATGCAGTTTGATGCCTGCATCAGTCTATTGGCTGTCAACAGCAATATCAAAGGACACGGAATCGGCGGTTCTTTGTATCGTCATTTCATTGAATATATGGAAAGTGCCAAATTGCATTCATTCTACCTGTTCACTGACAGCTACTGTGATTACTCGTTCTATGAGCATCAGGGACTTAAATGCATAAAGAAACATGGTTTTCTATGGCGAACAGGAGAACATTCAGAAACTTCTGAATTCTATCTCTATGCCAATCAGAGAGCCTGATCATTCAATCGATTCAATACAGACAGAGTGATTCCTGTCTGTTTTATTTTGCAACCGATTGAGTTTTTTGAACATTGTGTTTCATGGTAGAATGAGTAGGCATTGAAAAGGAGATTGATAGATCATGAATGAAGAGATTATTTTGGCCATTACTGCTGATTTGAAGATCAGTGTGGCACAGGTAAAGAGCACTTTAGCTCTTCTAGAAGAAGGAAATACGGTTCCTTTCATCGCTCGATACCGTAAGGAAGCAACCCACGGTCTAGATGAAGAACAGATACTGGCAATTGAGAAACAGTATACGTATCAGGTAAAACTTGCTGAACGCAAAGAGAATGTACTTAAGCTGATCGGCGAACAGGGCAAACTCACGGATGAGATCAAAAAATCTGTCGCAGAGTGCACAAAGCTTTCACAGGTTGATGATATTTACCGTCCATATGCACAGAAGAAGAAGACAAGAGCCGCTGTTGCTATCAAGAATGGACTGCAGCCGCTAGCGGATTGGATGCTTTCTGTACCTGAAACAGGCGATCTGAATACCGAAGCAGAGAAATATCTCAGCGAAACTGTTAAAACTCTAGAAGATGCTATTCAGGGTGCTGAAGACATCATCGCTGAAACTGTCAGCGACAATGCAAAGCTCAGATGGTCCTTCAAAGACACACTGCTGAAAGCTGGTGTACTTGTCACAAAGAAAAAGAAGGATGCTGAAGACGAGAATAAAGTCTATGAGATGTACTATGACCGTTCCGAAAAGATCTCCTCTCTAGCAGATCATAGAATCATGGCTATTGACAGAGCCGAGAAGGAAAAAGTCATCACTGTCACCTTTACATTTGATGAAGAAGGACTTATCAAGCAGGCTTATGATACTTTGATGCATGGCAGAACCGGTATCTGTGATGCGCAGATCCATACTGCAGTTGACGATGGCTGTCAGAGACTTCTTTTCCCAGCTGTTGAAAGAGAAATACGCAGTGATCTCAGCGAGCGTGCTCAGGGAAAGTCCATCGAAGTATTCTCGATGAATCTTGAAAAGCTCTTGCTTCAGCCGCCTCTGAAAGGCCGTGTCGTATTAGGATTTGACCCTGCCTTCCGTACCGGCTGCAAGCTTGCAGTCTTAGACGCAACAGGTAAGATGCTTAAGATCGCAAAGATATTCCCAACCAAGCCAAACGAAGATCTTGAAGGTTCAAGAAAAACCATGCTGGATCTTATAAGCAAATATCACGTCGAAATCATTGCCATCGGCAATGGAACTGCCTCAAGAGAATCAGAGGAGTTTGTTTCCAACCTCATCAATGAAAATCACCTGAATGTCAGCTATGCAATTGTCTCTGAGGCAGGTGCTTCTGTCTATTCAGCCGGTGATATTGCCCGCAAGGAATTCCCGGATCTGCATGTTGAAGAGCGTTCTGCAGTATCTATCGGACGCCGTCTGCTGGATCCGCTTGCTGAACTGATCAAGATCGATCCTAAATCCATCGGTGTAGGACAGTACCAGCACGATCTTCCTGAAAAGCAATTGACAGAGCGTCTTGACGAAGTCGTCATGAAAGCCGTCAACCGTACTGGTGCCGACCTGAATACCGCATCCCCAGAACTATTGATGCATATTTCCGGTCTGAACAGTGCAACTGCATCTGAGATCGTAAACTACCGCAATGAAAACGGCCGCTTTTCAAACAGAAAGCAGCTGCTCAAGGTCAAGAAGCTTGGTCCGAAGGCATTCACACAGTGTGCAGGATTCCTGCGCATTGTAAATGGCGATGAACCTCTTGATGAAACATCTATTCACCCAGAGAGCTATGATGCCGCAAAAAAACTGATGGCCGCATGCGGCATTACAAAGCTTGGACAGAGCGACGCCCTCTTCACAGATGAGAAAACAAAAGATCTAGGTCTTGACGCATATACTCTCAAGGATATTGAAGAAGCGATCCGTCAGCCGCTTCGCGACTACCGTGATCAGTTTCAAGGTGCTCTTTTAAAAAGCGACGTGCGCGATATCAAAGATCTGCATGTTGGCGAAACATTGATGGGCACTGTCCGCAATGTTGTCGACTTCGGTGCCTTTGTTGATATCGGACTTCATGAAGATGGTCTTGTGCATATATCCCATATGTCCATGAAACGCATCTCTCATCCATCAGAATCTGTTGCTGTTGGCGATATTGTCAAAGTATGGATCTATGGAATTGATGAAGCTAAAAACAGAGTGCAGCTAAGCCTTATTGATCCTTCATTGATTGCTCAGCGCGATGCATCATTCCGTGCCAATCATTCTAATTCAAAGCATCGCCCTTCAAAACCGGTTCAGCAGCTAAAACCAAAACCTACTATGGAAGATGCAACCGCTAGACTCATGGAGCGCTTTGGATCAAAGCATTGATCTTACTGAAGATATTTCGAAAGAAGTATCTTCTTTTTTATCATCGCACTTGATTGATTGTGATTGTTTCTGATTGACTTTGAAACGTCCTTGCAATATGCTTTATCTGCAGGAGGATCGCCTATGAAAACGACTGATCCAAGAAAAAGAGCATTGCTTGAAAGCATGAAGAACGGCCTGATAGTTTCCTGTCAGGTACAGAAAGATGATCCGATCTATACGGAAGACATGGCTCTGAAGATGGCTGAAGCTGCTAAATGGGCCGGTGCTGTTGGCATCCGTGCCAATTCTCCCGAACAGATCGCACAGATTCATTCTGCTGTTGATCTTCCTATCATCGGACTATGGAAAGTATGGCATGATGATACAGATGTCTTCATCACACCGACCATGAAAGAAGTCACCGCCATCAAAGATGCAGGAGCAGATATCATTGCCATGGATTGTACCTTTCAGATGACACACGAACATACAAAAGCATGTGATCTGCTGTCTCAGGTAAAGCAGGCTTATCCTGAAATTATCACCTTTGCAGATGTCTCCAGTTATGAAGAAGCAGAATATGCAGTAAAGATGGGTGCCGATATCGTTGCCCCTACGCTTTATGGCTATACTGCAGACACTTCCGATATTGAAAGTCCTGACTGGCGTCTCTTAGCTAGAATATGCAGAGATTTTAAAGATGAAGCTTATATCATGATGGAAGGTCATATTTATACACCGGAAGATGCCATGAAATGCATATACCTCGGAGCCCACAGCGTCGTTGTCGGCAGTGCTATCACAAGACCTCATCTGACCGCCAAGCGATTCGTGGATCTATTATCAGGCTATCAGCACAACTGGCGTGACGCCGAAAAAGCGAAACACTGAATGAGACATATCAATATTGACGGCGTGCAGAATGTTGAGGTCAGCAAGCCGATTCCAAGCGAAAAATCATACCATGAACAGATCAGGATTATGGCGGAATATACAGAAACCTATAAGGCAAATCTGCATTATTCTGTATGCCGGCGCGAAATCGAATGTCTGAAAGTTCTCTATCCTCGGCTCTTGCGCTCCATTGAGCCGCAGGATCTATTTGCCGGACGTCTTGATTTTCTTCCGATCGGCTTTGGATGCGTTACAAGTGTAGGCGGAGTAGGTCACTACTGCGTCTTTCATAAACTCAGAGCTCTGAAGCAATATGCAAGCAAAAAGGATCAGAAAACAATAGATGCTTTATATGATTTCTGGCAGAAGCACGATCTCAAAACTCTCTACTGCCAGGATGTTCTCAATGATACAACAACCGGACGCTTCATCGACTGCAGCTATCCCTTTATGGCAACAGCCCGTCTTTCCGGCATGATGCTGGATTATTCCAAACTGATGAGACTTGGCATCTGCGGACTCAGGAAAGAAATTCTTTCTCATAAGCAGAATGATTTTCTGCGCTGTTCCTATGAAGCGCTGGAACTTTTCTCATTCACAGCAGAATATGAAGCCCATATGGCTGGCGAACTTGCTAAAAAAACAGCCGGAACGCGCCGAGCAGAACTGCAGCTGATGCAAGAAGATCTGCTGGCGATCAAAGACAATCCACCAGCCACATTCCACCAGGCACTGCAGCTATTCTGGCTGTATGCAATACTTGCCGGATGCATCAATTACGGCCGCATGGATGAAGTACTGGGACCATTTCTGAAGCACGATCTAGATCACCAGATCATTGCTGAAGAACAGGCCTATGACATGCTGAAGAGTCTATGGACAATGATTGAAAACAGAAGAACAACCGTCAACGGCAGAATCATTGTCGGCGGACAGGGGCGAAGCAATCCTGAAGCCGGGGATCTGTTCACCAGATTGGCACTGCGTGTATGCAAAGACACACGCTATGTTGAACCGCAGTTTACACTACGTTTTGATTCCACTACACCTGTGGACATCAAAGATGCTGCTTTAGACTGCATTGGTGCCGGGGCTACTTATCCAACACTTTACAACGATGATGTCAACGTGTCTGCTGTCATGCATGCAATGCGAGTTCCGCGGCGCATCGCTGAACAGTATGTACCTTTTGGATGCGGTGAATTTGTTATACAGGGAAAGAGTGTCGGTACACCTAACACCTTGCTGAACCTCCTGAAGATTCTGCAGATTGCAATGAATGAGGGTGTTGATCCATTTGATGGAATCAAGAGAAATGATCATGTGCCTCCTCTATCAAGTTTTCATACATTCAATCAGCTCAGAAAAGCATATGAGACTGTTCTGGATTCTTATTTTGATCTCAGTGTACAGGCACAGAAGCATAGTTATGAAGCCATGAACAAACAGGCAGGATTTCTATTTCCAAGCATCCTGATGGATAACTGTATAGAAGAAGGAAAAGCTCTTCTAGATGGCGGAGTAGAAATACTGGGCGGAACCAACGAAACATATGGCAACATCAATACCAGCGATTCATTGTTCGCAATCAAGAAACTGGTATTTGAACAGAAGAAATATACTCTTGCACAGATAAACAATGCTGCTCTTCACAACTTCGAAGGCTTCGAACAGATACAGAAAGATCTTTGGAATGTTCCGAAGTATGGCAATGATGATGCTGAATGCGACGCATTTGCCAATGAAATGTTCGAATACGTTGCAAAAGGCATCCGCAGACGCGGAATAGAAGCAGGCATAGGATACTACCTCATCGTTATATCCAACAACCAGACAAATACAGATTGGGGACATATGACAGATGCATCGTATGATGGCAGAAAGCGCAGTGTCTTTATGAACCCCGCCAACAATCCGCAAGGCAATGCAGCAAAGAGCGGCCCTACCGCCGTCCTGAATTCATTATCCGTATTCAAAGCAAAATATCATGGAGGTTCTGTACAGAACATCAAATTCACGCCAAGGATGTTTTCACAGGATCGTGAAAAGATCAAAATGCTCTTTAAGACGTACTTTGCCAAAGGCGGATGTCAGCTTATGATCACGGTCGTCGATAGAGGCACTCTCGAAGATGCACAGAAGCATCCCGAGAAATATCCAGATCTTCTAGTCCGCGTAGCCGGCTACAGTGCACGGTTCATTGATCTGACCAAAGACATTCAGGATGAGCTTCTTTCTCGAGAACTATATGATTGATGTATTCGACATAGAGCGATTTGCGACACATGATGGACCCGGCATCCGTTCAGTTGTCTTTATGAAAGGCTGTCCTCTTCATTGTCCTTGGTGCAGCAATCCCGAATCGCAGAGTTTAAAACCCATTTTGATGCATGACAGCAGAAAATGCGTACAATGCAGAAAGTGCATGAGTCTCTGTCCCGCGAATGCCATCACTTTTGATCCGCACTTTTCAGCCAATCAAACCAAATGCAACCACTGCGGCATATGCATAGATGCCTGCATGCATGATGCTCTGCATCTTGCCGGCAGAAAGATGAGCAATACTGAAATCATACATGAAATTGAAAAAGATGATGACTACTACAGAGAATCCTGTGGTGGGATTACCATCAGCGGCGGCGAACCATTCCTGCAGCAGAAAGCACTGCTTTCACTGCTGAAAGCTCTAAAAAAGAAAAGCTACCACACAGCCGTAGAGACAACCGGTTTCTGTGACAGTACTGTATTTGAAAATGCACTTTCCTTGATAGACCTGCTTCTGTTTGATCTGAAGACTCTTAACCGCAGCAAATACGCCTCTATCGGTGCGGATATTGATGTAATACTTCATAATCTGCAGATAGCTTTGCATCATGCAGATACAGAAGTCATCCTCAGAACACCCGTCATTCCAGGATTCAATGATGATGCAGAATCTCTCTTGGATATTCTCGATTTTGGGAATCAAATTCATGTGCATACAATGCACTTTCTGCCTTATCATATTATGGGCAAGGGCAAATATGAGCAGATGGGACGCTCTTATGCAATGCCTGAGCAGAGCATTGACTCTGCTTCGCTGAATCAATACATTCCAAAAGCAGAGGCCTTGGGAATTCATCTGATAATAGGAGGATGACATGCTGGCAAATGATAGAAAGATATGGATCAATACACAGTTGGAAAAGAAAAACAGCATCACTCTGCAGGAAATCTGTGATGGCATACATGCATCCAGTGCTACTGTCCGCAGAGATCTTGAAGAAATGGAAACCAATCATCTTCTGAAACGTGTTCATGGAGGTGCAGTATCTATACATTCCGATGCTATTCTCTACGAGAGAAATGAGCTTTCTTCTGCTCAGAAGAAACAGATCCGCATGGATGAGAAAGACCGTCTATGCAAGGCAGCTGCAGCACTGGTAGAAGACGGAGACTGTGTTTTCATAGATGGCGGAACCACATTCATTCCGCTTGTGAACGCACTGAGAGGCAAACATATACAGATTGTCACCAACAGTGATCTGATCCGTCAGGATAATGACAGCACCATTTCTATCATTGCATTAGGCGGACTGTCTCTTTCCCGCTACCAGATGAATGTTGGACCTATCACCATTGAAACAATGAAGCAATTCTCCTTTGATAAAGCCTTTATTGGATGCGCCGGCATTGATATTAAGAAGGATGCCGCCTATACAGCAGAAACTGACAGTGCACAGATAAAAAAAGAAGCTATGCACCAAAGCATTGCTTCCTACCTGCTTGCCGATTCATCAAAGATCGGTACACGCGGCTTCTATCAATTCTGTCATCTGAAAGACTTTGATAACTGCTTTATCATTTCAAATCATCAGAAACTGCCCAAAAATTTCATTTCTGTGCGCTAGTCTTTTGGATCTGGAAAATGATCTTCGAATTTTCCGCCATATATGCTGTTCTTATAGTTCTTTCTGTATACATAGGCAATTGCACATGCTGCAATTACTATCATAATTACTCTTCTGTAAAAATCGTTAATGGAGCTGAACATGACGATTATTTCAAGTATCGCAGCGGATGCAATGACAATGTAATCTGCAAATCTTTCTTTCTTGTCCATTGATATACCCTCCTGCAGTTTCATTATAGCATAGCATGCAAAAACATTTGGCTTGAACGCTGGTTTCCTTTCGTCATCAAAAAAAGTCGGAGCATTATCAGCGAAATCAGTTAAAGTACTACTTTAAGATTTTTGCTTTTTATGAAATTCTTAAAGTAGGAGTCTTAGCCACTTCTTTCAAGGAATCCGATTCCTGTTTCAGAAGAGTGCATTACGACATTCAGCCACAAACAGGAAACGCACAGAAAGCATGATTATCACTGTACTTTTTGAACATTTTTAACGCTCTAACTGTCAAAGCATATGACTAAGCACTTCTTGCAACCTTACAGATCACATGCGATTATGTCTTCAACTGTCTCTCTTCTGACGCACAGATGATCAATACCATTATGAATCAGAACAATTGGAGCTCTGCATACCCGATTGTAATTGGAAGCCATGGAGTAGTTATATGCTCCCGTGCATAGGACTGCTAGAATATCATCTGGTTTTGGATCTTTCAGCATGATATTTTCAGCTATCTTATCTCCGGATTCACAGCATCTTCCAGCAATGGTAAATGGTTCATTGCCTTCTGTCTCCGCACAATCTGCCTGCAGAACTGTATACAAAGATCGATACAGTGCATATCTTGGATTGTCTGTCATGCCGCCATCCACTGCTGCATAATTGCGATATCCAGGAATCCTTTTAATGCTCTGAACAGAATACAGAGTAATACCCGCCGCTGCCACTGCACTTCTTCCTGGTTCTATCCATACAGAAGGCATTTTTAGATTCTTCTCCGCAAAGCTTTGCTTCATATGTTCTGCAGTTTCTTGCAGCATCTTCGGTATATCAGCAGAGGGATCGTCTTCTGTATAGCGAACCGGAAATCCTCCGCCGATATCAAGAATAGAACACTCCCATCCACACTCACTCTTAACACGTGCAAGGAATTCTGCCAGTACATCTGCTTCTTTCAAATAAGGTTCTGTTTCAAAAATCTGGGAACCGATATGACTGTGAATGCCAGAAACCTTAATGCCTGGCATTCTGAGAGCTTCTTCAACAATCTGCAGGGCCTGTCCTGTTTCAATTGCCGCACCGAACTTAGAATCTACTTTCCCTGTCTTAACTGCTTCAAAAGTATGCGGATCAATTCCCGGTGTAACTCGGATCAGTATCTTCTGTGTGATATTGTCATGCACGGCACATTGAGAAATCCGCTTCAGCTCCTCTGCATTATCTACCGCAAAATACCCTATATGGTTCCTGATGGCATATTGAATCTCATCTCTTGTTTTTGCACTGCCATGAAACAGAATTTTTTCAGGATCAAATCCCGCATGCAATGCGGTATATATTTCTGAAGCAGATACTGCATCCGCACAGATATTTTCTTCACTGAGTATCCTGTACATCTGTTTGAAACAGAGCGCCTTTGATGCATAGAAGACTTCAGCCTGATTACCAAATGAATGCTTCATAATGCTTCTGAACATTCTTAGATTGTTTCGTATCACGTTTTCATCCATCAGATACAAAGGCGTTCCATATTTCCCAGCCAATTCAACAGTATCCTGATTCTGCATGCAGAGATGGCCTGATTCATTGATGCTCAGATTTGAATACAGCATGTTTTCGTTTCCCTTCTGTACATCGATATAATTCTTTTCCATTATAATCTTATCGCGGATATACCGACTGCCAATTTTGCGATAAAAAAGCTGTCCGCTCATTTCTGAGAAGACAGCTTCATTCTGTTTCATAGCATCCAGATTGGGATAAGGAACGTATCTTTGTCTATAGCCGTCAGTTCCTTTTTCATGCAAAGAATTCCGCCAGTTCCTTTTTCTGCATCTCCCCGCTTCAAAACTTTAAATGCCGAAGCTGCTTCTGCGCCGGGATTTGATGATTTCTTGATTTCCAGCGGATAGATTGTTCCGCCATCTTCAAGAATCACATCAATCTCCTTCGCATCCTTGTCTCTGTAATAATATAGCAGACATTCTTTTGCATCATTGAAATAGCTCTTTCGTATTTCGTTGATGACATAATTCTCTAAGATAGCTCCCGCAAGTGCTCCGTTTTCAAGAGTTTCAGGCGTCATGTATTTGGTTAAACATGCAGCCGCAGCCATATCAAAGAAATACAGTTTAGGAGCCTTAATAGTCCTTTTCAGAGCACTGTTGGAATAAGGGTGCAAGAAGTAAATAACCTCTGCTTTTTCCAATTCAGCCAGCCATCTCTTTGCTGTATTCTCAGAGATATCAGAATCCACTGCTAAATTATGTACATTCAGTACCTGCCCTATACGGCAGGCGCAAGCCCGGATAAAATCACGAAATCGGTAGGAATCCACTCCCGGAATCTCGTTTGATACGTCACGTTCAATATATGTCTGAATATAGCTGTTATAGAATACATCCCAGTCTGTATATCTTCCGCTGACAATTCCTGGCAGAGATCCTTCATAGATCCTGCGGAAGATTTCATGAACATCTGCTGCTTTTCCCTGATCTGCTCTTTTCTTTATAGAGTTTATATCAACTCGAAAAGGTTGTTCTACTCCAGAACCATAGATTTCATGTTGGGACAGGCCTTGCATATGCAGTATGCCGATACGGCCCGCAAGAGACTCTTGTGCCAGCTTCATTAACTGGAAAGATTGAGAACCTGTCATCCAAAACGAACTAGGTTTCGCACCCTTATCGATCTCAATTTTAATCTGACTGAACAGCTGAGGCGCATATTGAATCTCGTCAATCAATACCGGTGCGCTATGGATTTGCAGAAAGAGTTCCGGATCACTTTGCGCTAGTTTTCTCTCATTCATATCATCCAATGTCACATAATTACGATTCTGGTCCATGTTTTTCTGAAGAAATGACGTCTTGCCTACCTGCCTCGGTCCAATTATCAGAAGGCCTGAATACTTTGTATTCAAAGAAAGGAACTTCTTTTGTAAGTCACGCTGAATCCATTTCATAGTATTCTCCTTTCGGCTATATTGCTTTACAATATCATTTTAGCCGATTCAGGCAGAATTGCAACAAGATGAATTTGCAGCATTATCACGTTAACTTTTCCAATTTATATAACTAAATCTTTCGAGCAGGCAGTTTGTTACAA
>CALEMD010000091.1 GCA_937902945.1 uncultured Erysipelotrichaceae bacterium
GACTCCTCGACGATATCATCGAGGTCAGACTTACTCGTCACGCCCTGCAATTTCAAAAACGTTCCTGATATACAGGAACGTTCACACGCGGTACCATCCTGATTCATGCATTATGCATGCGCCTTGATTGTTCCATAACGGGGAATAGCCGGGGATGATTGGTCCCACTGGAAGGATGAATTCATACAGTTCTATCGGCAGGATCCTTTCAGCTCTTGGATCCCTCTCTAAAGCCTCGGCGTCTGTATTACTGCTTCCCTCTTACGCTTTATCTGAATTATACTGCACGGAAGTCAGATTGCAAGCAAACCCTGATCCAACTGTTCCTGCAATTCTTCTAAGGTTGTATCTCTGCGATATACGTTTGTATAGATGTCCTGTACAGTAGAAGGTTCTACATCATAGTTGTATGCCATCAGGCAGTATGGTGTCGGCAGATTGCCCTCCTGCAGAGGAGGCATCACATAAGGCTGATCAGAAAGCTCCAGTCCATGTTTCTCATAGAAATGCACTCTTCTTTTAGCCACTGCATCCTCAGGCACTTCCACTTCCAGTATCAATGAAGGAAACTCTTCCTTCAGTCCTTCCATGATCATGCCGCCATATCCTCTTCCTCTTACAGCCGGATCTGCCGCAAGATTCTCTACCAGAAAGAAGTCATCTGTCTCATATCCAAGAGCTCCGGCAGTGAGTTTTCCTTTTACCCGATACCCATAGGCTTTCATTCTGCCTCGCTCATAGTAACGGATGATGTCCTCATCTGTCCGTATCTCGTGTTCGTCAAACACCCGATTCAAAAGATTCATCAGTTCCGGCAGTTCTTGTCTATTGATTTTCTGAAACATATTTCCACCTCCATAACATAAAAGATTGCCCTTGTGAGGTAATCTCTTTAGATATTCTAACAAATTACTGTCAAAAGATCAAAAATGGAGCTTTTCCAGATCGTTTTGCGATTATGATTGCATATCCCTCAATTGCTCAGTACCCAATTCTGAAATAGTCTAAATACTTCCTGAATGTATCCTGAGCCGCAAGACATGTGTCCATCAGATATCCTTTTTCTTTATCCCATTCGCGCAATCCGCGATAGTAATACATTTTCATTTCATCATCAATAATGAATGGGACAATGTCATTGCGCAGACACTCCTTGAGCATAATGAGCCGCCCAACACGTCCGTTTCCATCCTGAAATGGATGTATTCTCTCAAAGCAGACATGGAAGTCAATGATTTCTTCAAGCGATTTATCTTTCTGCTGATTGTATTCAGACAGCAGATTTCTGACTTTTTCTGCAACAAGCTCAGGCGCTGTGGTTTCTCTGCCGCCCACCTCATTAGGCATATACTTGTATTCACCCACCGCAAACCAGCTGGTTCTAGAATCACTTGTGCCATTTTTCAATGTCATATGAAGTTCTTTGATGAATTTTTCACTGAGCTGATACTTTGCATGCCTAATGATCATATCAACGCACTTAAAATGATTTGCCGTCTCCACAATATCATCAACATTCATTCTGCTATTATCGGCAGCAATCGCATTCATTTCAAACATATAGCGTATCTGATCAAAAGACAGATGGCTGCCTTCCATATGATTGGAATTATATGTCATTTCAATCTGCAGCTTATGGTAAATACCGCCGGAGATCTTTGCGTCCTGTTCGGCACGAAGAGTATCAAGAAGTGTTTTCGACGGATGATTACGTTTGTTCCTGCGATCCGGTCTTTCAGCATCTTCAGGAATATGCCATGTCTTGCCCACAAGAAAAGCACCGGCAATTCTGCTGTTCGCACAGTAGTTGCGCACAGTTCTTTCAGACAGTTTCCATTTCCAAGCCACATCCGCAACAGAAAGATAATTCATATCACACCTCATTTGATAGGCATATCGTACCATATTATCGGCATAATAAATGTATTTTCATATATAAATAATGACGTTCTTGCCGATAATCACTGATCGAATACACTCCCCAAGAAAAACACACTCCTTCTGATCTTCAGAAGAAGTGCGTACAGTAAGTGATTCTTTTTTTCTGCTGTGCAGCAGCGTTTATTTGTTCAGTCGATGCTCTTCTTGAATCCCATATGGGCTGCATAAGGACGAAGCTTAATATAGATCAAAGATGCAACCACAAGGGATATGCCGGCATTGATGGCACTTGCGCCGACATTCCATGCCAGTGTGATATCTGCCATGGATCTGCCCAGTATGACCAGCTTATAGAAATAGCCGATCAGCGGATCCGCAATGACATTGAAGCCTAGACCTGCCGCAGCGGATATAACCGTCCATTTCATGATCTGTTTAGGATCTTTCTGTGCATCCAGCTTTCCAAGTTTATTGGCAACCAGACCAGTAATCAGTCCAATGCACAGTTTGCAAATGAAAGTCTTTGGTGCATAGACAACATAGATCGGATCAAACAGATCGCCGATGGTCATGCCTATCGCTCCGGCCAGACCTCCTGGCAGTCCGCCTAACAGCAAGGCCGCAATGACTACAACAGCATTGCCAAGATGAATAGAGGTTGCATCACCTCCTGGCAGCGGTATCTTGAACTGCAGAAACGTAAATACGGTGTACGACAAGGCCGCGAATATGGCAATGTATGCCATTCTGCGGATACTCTGATTTCCTTTAGTATTCATTCTATCTTTCCCCTTTTTTCAATCTTATGGTTCTATGTACGCATTCGCCAGTATTGTCTCATTGAGACGGTACAGATCATCGAGATCATCGCTGGTAAAGAAGAAGGAACCTCCCAATAGTTCAACCGTATCTCCCATAATAATGGCTCCTGAGTGATCCGATGCACAGAGCACTGGTTCGCCATGATCCTCTAAAGAGCGTATGATGCTGGCAATATGCTCTTCTGATTCCTCGTAATGCACATCCATATCAAAGCCATGCAATAGACCCATGCCATTCTGATACTGGAAGTCATAGTCTCTGTCTGGCGACAGATGATACTGTTCAAGCTGAATCAAAGCCCCGGCACTCGCACCCATGACTATACGGTAAAGAACAGAATATCACTGTCATTTACCTTACGATTTGCTGTTTCTGCATCATCTTCGAAGTAGTTGATCCAGCTGATCTGTTCCTCTTTGAATCCATAGTGCAGAAAAGGATTTACGATCATCTTATAATATTTTCTATTCTTTCCATAGTAATGGGTCCACTGTTCAGAATCATTGATCCATCCCTCATTATAGGAAAGAGGAAGAATCAGAATCCTTTGAGAAGGATCGAGTATCTCCTGCATGGAATCCTGTGCCCACGGCTCATCAAAATTTGACTGATTCAATAGAATATTGATCATGCGACCACCTCATATGTTCTATAATAGCGATATGGACACAGAAATGAAACGTTTTTATGTCATAGTCGAGGGGCGGATACAGGGAGTTGGCTTCCGCGGTTTCTGCATGATGCTTGCACAGACCTATCATCTGACCGGTTCTGTCAGAAATCTTGATAATGGCATGGTAGAAATCTATATACAGGGAATGGATCCGAATATCCACTCCTTTCTCGATGCGGTCAGCAAGGGAGATCGCTGGATCCGGGTTGATGATATATCATGCAAGCAGGTCTCTATTAAGACAGATGAGCATCGTTTCTCCTGTCTGTACTGATGCATCTTTCGGGCATTGAATGCCCTCTTTTTTTTACTTTCTCGGCAGGAAATGTGAGAAATTATTTGTACTTTTCACAATGAAAACGGTTACTTGTGATTTTAATATCAAATAGTGTTGCATGCCATTTTCATGCGTGTTATCCTTTCACCGTAACATAGTGAAATCATTCACATGGAGGACGCATGGCACAGAAAAAGAAAACAGAAACAAAGGCTGCACCTGCTGCAAAGCAGACACCCGTACTTGCGGATGGTCATGTTGCTGAAGTCGACGCAAAAGTCGAATTAGCACTGAAAGCACTTGACGCCTATGCAGATTTCGACCAGGAAAAGATTGATTATATCGTAGCTAAGTGTTCCGTTGCTGCTCTTGATCAGCATGGCACTCTTGCCAAGATGGCAATTGAAGAAACGCACCGCGGTGTATTTGAAGACAAGGCAACTAAGAATCTGTTTGCCTGTGAGTATGTCGTCAATCATATGCGTCATCTGAAGACATGCGGAATCGTAGATGAAGATCCAGTTAAAGGCTTGATTTATGTAGCTGAACCGGTCGGCGTAGTTGCCGGCATCACTCCGGTTACCAACCCTACTTCCACTGCTATATTCAAATCACTGATCTGTCTGAAGACAAGAAATCCGATTATCTTTGCCTTCCATCCGAATGCACAGAAGTGCTCAGTAGCTGCTGCTAAAGTCATGTATGAAGCAGCCATTGCTGCTGGTGCACCGGAAAACTGCATCCAGTGGATTGATGTTCCTTCCATGGAAGCTACCTCCGCATTGATGAATCATCCAGGTGTCGCAACAATCCTAGCAACAGGCGGCAATGCCATGGTCAAGGCTGCATACTCCTGCGGCAAGCCAGCATTGGGTGTTGGTGCCGGCAACGTTCCTGCTTATATTGAAACAACTGCGAACATCAAGCAGGCAGTCAATGACATTGCCATGTCAAAGGCTTTCGATCATGGCATGGTCTGTGCATCGGAACAGGCAGTCATTGCTGATAAGGAAATCTATGATGATGTCAAAGCAGAATTCCTGCACTACAATGTTCACTTCTGCAGCTCTGCTGAAAAGACAATGCTTGAAAAATACATGTTCGGCGTCAAAGGATATTCAAAGGAAATCAACGATGCAAGACTGAGACCGGAACTTGTCGGTCAAAGTGCTTTCTGGATTGCTGAAAAAGCAGGCTTCAAAGTTGATCCGGATACTTCTATTCTGATGGCAGAATGCAAAGAAGTCGGACCGGTTGAACCATTGACTAGAGAAAAGCTGTCACCAGTTCTAGCTATGCTGAAATCCGACAGTCCGGAAGACGGCATGCAGAAGGCTGAAGCTATGGTCAATTTCAACGGCCGCGGACACAGTGCAGCCATTCATACTGCCAATGAAGATCTGGTTAAGGAATTCGGCCAGCGTGTCAATGCCTGCCGTATCATCTGGAATTCTCCTTCCACATTCGGCGGTATCGGAAATATCTACAACTCCTTCATTCCTTCCATGACACTGGGATGCGGTTCCTACGGACATAATTCAGTTTCCGGAAACGTCAGTGCCATCAACCTGCTGAATATCAAGAAGATCGGCCAGAGGAGAAATAATATGCAATGGTTCAAAGTTCCTTCCAAGATTTATATTGAACGCAACTCCATTGAGTATCTGCACGACATGCGTGAGATGAACCGTGTATTCCTAGTTACTGACCGTTCCATGGTGGATCTAGGCTATGTCACAAGAGTTACCGATCAGTTAGAGCGCAGACGCAATAAAGTACAGGTTCAGCTCTTCTGCGATGTTGAATCCGATCCAAGCATTCAGACAGTTAAAAAAGGCCATGAACTGATGGAGTCCTTCAAGCCTGATACAATCATCGCCATCGGCGGCGGTTCCGCAATGGATGCGGCAAAAGGCATGTGGCTGTTCTATGAACACCCTGAAGTCAACTTCGATGATCTGAAGCAGAAATTCATGGATATCCGCAAGCGTGCATTCCGCTATCCGGAACTCGGCAAGAAGGCAAACCTTGTCTGCATCCCTACCACTTCCGGAACTGGAAGCGAAGTTACTCCGTATGCCGTCATCACAGATAAAGAAACACACCGCAAATATCCGCTGACTGACTACTCATTGACTCCGACTGTTGCAATCATTGACCCGGCACTGACAATGACTCTGCCAAAGAACCAGACCTCATGGACAGGCATGGATGTGCTCACCCATGCAACAGAGGCTTATGTTTCCATCATGGCTAGTGATTACACAGATGCATTGGCACTCAAAGCTGTGCAGATGGTATTCGAATTCCTGCCTAGAGCTGTCAATAACGGCAAAAACGATCCGGAAGCAAGAGAGAAGATGCACAATGCATCCTGCATGGCAGGTATGGCATTCGCCAATGCATTCCTAGGCATGAACCACTCCATGGCTCATAAGATCGGTGCTGAATTCCATGTTC
>CALEMD010000092.1 GCA_937902945.1 uncultured Erysipelotrichaceae bacterium
CGTTAACTTTTCCAATTTATATAACTAAATCTTTCGAGCAGGCAGTTTGTTACAAATCTGCTTGATCTGTGCACTGTACTCACTTGGCGCAATTCCATAGACACCAAGAATTGCCTTTTGTTTCTTGGTAAGCGCATAACACTGACGATAATGTCCATCCGATCCGATACTGATACTCAGCTTGTTTAATTCTCTGATGGCCGCAGGAACTGTATAATTCTTGCGGTCTTTTGCATATAGTGGTTTCAGTCTGTTGAACATGTCATTTCGTACAATTATGGCAATGAACGAAAGCATCGTCTTTGATTCCAGAGATTCATCTGTATATACCCGCAGTGCATCCATGCCCAGAAACGATTTATCCGTACGAAATAGCTTCTCAATTGAATCTCTATGCCGGTACTTATCCAGTGCTTCGGAAGCGGTCATCTGTTTGCTTGTAATGATTGCAAAGAATCCAAGCCTATCCAGGCACTTCTGTATTGCATTCTTTTTCCGTTTGTATGAAATGAAGTATCCATTGTCATCAAACTTCAAGCTGTAATACTTCTCATAGGTCTTCAAGTCCTGCTTCTTTGTCAGTTTCTTATTCAGCCTTTTCTCCAGCTCTTCATCACTGCGCTTCATTCTGCTCATGCAGGCAACTGTTTCTCCATATGCTCTAGCTCCATCATAGTAAACATGAATATATCGCTTCTTTGTGTCTGCTGGATACATCTTATGCTTTACTGTCATTCCAAACACTTCATGTTCAGACAGATAGTACTCTTCACTCATTAGCTTGAGCTTAATGGCCGTCTCTTCTATAGCTGACTGCACAAACTTTGCGTTTCCCTTTGCCATAAGTATGAATTCATACTCGTTCTTATCAAAGTATTTAATATTGCGATCGCAGAAATATCCCCGGTCCAGTATGAAACCAACGTTATGATATCCATATGCCTTTGCACGATCTACCATGAATGTGCACTGCGTATTATCTATAACACTGCCATGATACAGTTCATAAAAATACGGTTCTCCATTATCCTGATCATACGCGAGACTGAAGTTTACATCTGGGATTGTTTCATCTTCTTTTGCCGACCCATACTCTGCCAGTTCAATCCCCTCTGCTCGAGTATTCATATTTGTCGAATCATACGATATATAGATGTTCTCTGCTGTATTGTGCAGCTGATTCCAGTTGGTCAGGAAGTACTCGTGCTGCTGTTTTCTCTGTCTCTTGAACATCTCAGAAATATCAGAATCAGAATGTATCTGACTGCTGAACAGCAGATGTTCATGACCGTAGTCAGGAAAGTACTGCATGGCATCATCTTCGGTTTGAATCATGTAGGCAATCACGTCTTCCATCAGCGGCGCGTCATTCAGATATGCATTGTCAATCAGCGTATCCAAGCTATTATCCTGCATGGCTTTCTTTATTGCCACATACAATCCAGTCTTTAAAGTATCTCCCTGTTCCGGAGGTTCAGGCAGTTCTTCCTCTGATGCACAGTATTCATAATAGTTTTTATTCGGTATCATATGCACTTTATCATCGCACAGTTTTCCAATACTGACTCTGCCATTTTCGTTATACTTCTTATCCTTCAGATACTTCTTCTCTTTAGTGAAATAGACATAATCACCGGCCTTAGTGTGATACACCACAGTACCTTCAGGACGATCCACAAACCGTTTCATAGCTCCACCTCGTATTAGTTATATTATAACTATATTATAGCGCGCTTTTCCGGACTTTCAAGCACCAAAAAGCTGCCGTTATATGCACCCTTCTGCGATCATTCGTGATTTTCAGTTATACCTTTCAGAGAAGTTAACGCTTAATTTCTAAAATCATTTTTTGAGCCATGGCAAACCCTTTCTCGCAAGTTCAATAAATTTAGATTTTTGCCGCAAATACAAGCATCGCCTCCTTTCCCCAGACATAAAAAACGGCGGATCATATCGATCTGCCATTTCTTCAAATATTTCAAATATCTCAAAGAAATCAGGATATCTGTCCAAACTGCCGTTCCAACATTTTCTTATGAGCCTCAGAAAACGGCTTGATAATCGGCTTTTTTGGCATGATATCTTTTTCTTC
>CALEMD010000093.1 GCA_937902945.1 uncultured Erysipelotrichaceae bacterium
GATTGTGACTGAGGACAAGGCCTGTCAATCCAAAAGCCAGCAGTTTCCATTCCTTTGCGTTCTGATTCTCAAGCAGTTCATAGAGACCGGAAAGAACAATTGGAATGAAGACCATGGCAAGCACTTCTCCTGAAGCTCCGCGCACATAGACATCGGTAATATGATAATTGGCAAATACGTATGCTGCTCCGGCAAGAATTGCCGCATATTCATGCTTTGTGATTCTGAGGCAAAGCTTCATCATGCTGAAGCAGCTGAAATAGACACAGCAGAAAATGAAGAACTTATAGCAGGATGCCAATGACAATCCGGCATTGTACAGAAGAGCTGGTATGATCAGCCAGAAGTCAGAGTAGAAAAGAGGACTGGCATAGCCGAATCCATTGTTCTTATAGGGATATACAGCTGGCAGGAAGTCGCCGCGGCTGAAGCTTTCTGCCAATCCCTGAATACGTGACAGATGGAAGAAGGTATCATGCTCCACGCCAAGAAAATCTTTGACAAGATATGGATAGCAGAAAAGACACGCAATAACCAAAGCCGACAGCAGAAGCTTCCAGTTTTTTCTGAAGAAAGTTCTCATCCAAAGTACCAGCTTGGGAACCATTCAAGGATCTTGATATAGCTGACTGAAGTGCCGAATCCCGCAGTGGCCGGAAGGAACATGACAAACAGCAGAATTGAGAGAACTGTAAAACCGATGACAATGTTTTTCCATTTCCTGTCCTTGCGGATCAGACTTCTGCATGCATATACAATGGCCATGATCATGAAGATGCTTGCTGGGTAATAGTGATAGGCAAAGACACAGCGCTTGACTAGAAGAACCCAAGGAATAAGAGCTGTAAAATAACCGACGGTGATTACAAATGCCTCTTTGGATCTGTGGCGGAAGATATCAATCGCTGTATAGATGACAGACAATAGACCAGCCCAGCAGATCAATGGATTGGAGAAACAGGAGATGGAATGGGAATAGCCATTTGCATCTGTGCCATAGTAGTACCAGATTGGACGTATATCCAGTATCCACTGATACCAGCTGCTCTGATATGGATGGGTTGCGTCAAGATTGATGTGATAGGTATACATGTATTCAATCTGATCAAGGACATTCTGGATGCTGTAGCCATCTCTCCATACCGGTGTCCATATATAGCTGACAAAGTAGATGATGACGGGAATCCCG
>CALEMD010000094.1 GCA_937902945.1 uncultured Erysipelotrichaceae bacterium
GACCAGTCATATCATGCAGAAGAAATTCCGCCGGCACCGCTGTATGTATTTCCAAATATCATGATCAAAGCGGTCACTGCACAGCCACCCACGATCACTCTGATATATGGATTGCGGAATTTCTTCTGCATGATATGACTGGTCTGATGAGAAATATAGCAGAACAGCATCGCGGCCAACCCGCATACAGCTGCCAGCAGCACAACCTTGCCAGCAGTCAATAGATCAAGAGAAGGAATGCTGCTCAGTGCATATGCAGTGACCGGTTCGCCCATCTGCTGACTGATTATAAATGCAGTAAAACATGCAAGCGTGCATGGCAGAATCGCTGTATACTGCAGCACACCAACGGTTGCAACTTCCATCGCAAAAACCGCTGCTGTAATAGGTGTTCCAAAAAGTGCTGTAAAACATCCCGCCATACCGCATATTGTCATAATATGGATCTCTCTGCGATTGCGTTTGAATATGTAGCCAAGCCAGCTCGCTATACCGCCGCCGATCTGCAGAGCTGCACCTTCTCTGCCCGCCGATCCGCCAAACAGCTGTGTAATAACAGTGCCAGAAAAAATCAGAGGCACAATTCTCTTTGGCAGAGGTTCACTGCTTTGAATAGAATCAATAACAAGATCTGTCCCATGAATGGCATTGCCTGGATTTGAATACTTCTGATACATCCAAACTATAACAAGTCCGCCCAGTGGCATTAAGTACAGAAGCCATGGATATTCATCTCTGAAACCAACAGCCGCTGTGATGCACATTGCAAAAACTGTTCCGACAAAACCCGAGACGGCACCCGTTGCTATACCCAAAACAGAAACCCATGCAAACTTCTGCATATCATGTTTATAGGCTTGATTGCGCTCTTCTTCTGTCAGTACTTTACGCTGTTTCATTTTCCCCTCATATCAAAACAAAAGAACCCCTCTGGCATCTAGATAGAAGAACTGACTACTGTGGGATAGTATGTTTAGGGATAATCTCCTACCTAGATGCCACAAAGGTCCTTCATAAATGCTAAAAGAGTTCCCACGTGTCTTCTACCTGTTTCATTTTATGTGCTTTGCTCAGCAACTTCAAGAAAAACGTTTCGAACACTATTAGATTTTCAGTTACTGTCACAATCAGACCCCCCGTTTTTTTACTTCAATTCAAATAAAAAAGGGTGATTCCTTGCGGATATTCACCCTTTTCTGTTCGATTGTACAGACTACTTAACGTTTGCGAAGTATTTGATTGTACGAACCATCTGTGAAGTATATGAGTTTTCGTTATCATACCAAGAAACAACCTGTACCTGATATGAATTGTCATCAACTTTTGCAACCATTGTCTGAGTTGAATCAAAGATTGAACCGTGAGTCTCACCGATAACATCGGAAGAAACGATTGGATCTTCATTGTAAGCAAATGAATCAGAAGCAGCTGCTTTCATTGCTGCATTGATTCCATCAACTGTAACATCCTTGCCTTCAACTAAAGCAATCAGGATTGTTGTTGAACCTGTAGGAACAGGTACACGCTGTGCTGAACCGATCAGTTTGCCCTTCAATTCAGGAATGACAAGTCCGATAGCCTTTGCAGCTCCTGTGGAAGCTGGAGTAATGTTGATAGCACCTGCTCTAGCACGACGCAGATCGCCTTTTCTGTGAGGTCCATCCAAGATCATCTGATCGCCTGTATAAGCGTGAACAGTAGTCATGATACCTGACTTGATTGGTGCATACTTGTTCAGAGTATCAGCCATTGGAGCCAAGCAGTTTGTTGTGCAGCTAGCTGCAGAAATGATCTTGTCTTCTGGTGTAATTGTGTTTTCGTTAACACTGTAAACAATTGTAGGCAGATCGTTTCCTGCTGGAGCTGAGATAACAACCTTCTTTGCGCCTGCAGTGATATGAGCCATTGCCTTTTCTTTCTTAGTATAGAAGCCTGTGCATTCAAGAACTACATCAACATCTAATTCTCCCCAAGGAAGTTTAGCAGCATCTGGTTCTTTGTAAATTGTAATTTTCTTTCCATCAACTGTAATGGAGTCTTCACCTGCTGAAATCTCATGTCCTGCCCATTTTCCCTGTGCAGAATCATACTTAAGCAGATTTGCTAACATTTTTGGATCTGTCAAATCGTTGATAGCTACTACATCATACCCATCAGCAACGAACATTTGTCTAAAAGCAAGACGTCCAATTCTTCCGAAACCATTAATCGCAACTCTTACATCTGTCATTTTCTCATGACCTCCTTATGTAGCAAATTGATTATATGATGATCAGCTTTTCTAGTCAATTGTGAAGCATTTATTAATTGGCTTTTTTATAGACTTTTAATGTGGCAATTGCTGCATTGCAAACCGTCAGCTTACCAATATCAAAGCATCTTGCTCCAATTTCAGGTGATCATCAGTTGCTGCTTTGCAAAGATTTCTGGCTGTATGTTATCTGTCGGCTGTATTAGGCACTTTATAGCCAACTGTTCCTGCCGAACAGCTATTTGGCTTAATATCCTTATGC
>CALEMD010000095.1 GCA_937902945.1 uncultured Erysipelotrichaceae bacterium
GGTACGGCTTGAAGTGTTTGCAAAATCCTGCATTCCGACTTTTGTCAGATAGTGCATTGCTTTGTCTTTTGCTTCAGTTTCCTTCAATTTCAGTACTTTCTGCTGAGCAACCATGCAGTTCTGAAGAACATTCAGATTTCCAAATAGATTGAACTGCTGAAAAACCATACCGACTTTTGCACGATAGCTGTTCACATCGCGGATATGAAGAATATCTGAATTGAATACACGTATTGTTCCTTGAACAGGTTTTTCCAATAGATTGATGCAGCGAAGCAGAGTTGATTTGCCAGATCCGCTTGAACCTATAAGACAGACCGCTTCATTCTTCTTAACACTGAAATCAACACCTTTTAGAACCTCGAGACTTCCGAAACTTTTATGTATATTCTCAATTTCTACTACAGTTTCCATATCAGTCTTTCCTTTCTTTTTCGGATATGCTTGAAACAGACGTTGATGAAGCTGGGAAGCTAGTCTGTACCATATTCATTCGCTTTTCAATCCAATGCAGAATGATGCTCGCAGTCAAAGTCAGACATAAATAGATGCATGCTGTAAGAAAATATGTTTCGGTATACCAATATTTCGTGCCAGCAATTGATTTTGATTGAAACATAAGATCTGTAATGGAAATAATCATCAGTACGGAAGAATCCTTGATATTGACGATCAGTTCATTGCCAATGGCCGGAAAAGAATTTCTAACAGCCTGCGGCAGTATCACGTTGAACATTGTCTGTGCGTTGTTCATGCCAAGTGAGCGTGCTGCTTCTGTCTGCCCAGGATCAATAGATTGAATACCGGCCCTGATAATTTCTGACATATAAGCGCCGGTATTGATGGAAATGACGAAGATTGCAGCAGTCAGGTTATCCCAATTCAATACTTTCAGAAGGGCATAGTAGATGAAAATTGCCTGCACCATCATAGGCGTGCCGCGAAAAATTTCAATATATGCGGTGGCTAGAAAGTCATAGATTTTCTTTAGAATGCGTGACGATTTAGTGCTTGTGAAATCAAGCTTGACGGCTTTGAAACCGCCGATCAGAAGACCGATTGCAAATCCTGCAGCTGTACCAATCAATGATACTGTCAGCGTTGTTCGCACTCCCAGCAGAAGGCTTGGCCAATAACCGATCAGCAGCGTCCATACATGCTGAAAGAATGTATTCATATCAGTCCTCGTTTGCAGGCTGACGTTCAACCGCCTCCAGCATGATCTGCTGTCTTGTATCCTCGCTGATTGTTTTAAGTATTTCCTGCATCTTATTCAGCAGTTCAGTATTGTCTTTTGCAACAGCAATTGAAACAGTTGAATCGGCAACAAATCCATTGCCTTCACTGAATCGAACAATAGTAAGGTCAGGATTTGCAGAAATTACGCCTTCGGCAACAGGAAGTTCAGCTGTAATAGCATCAACTTCTCCTTGCTGCAGAGAATAAACCATACTTGGATAATCCTCTTTCGGTGTAGCATGCACAACACCATCAATCTGATCGATAATGTCATCATACAGTGTGTTCAGCTGTCCCATGACTTTGTATCCAGCTAGTTCCTGAATATTTGTTATCGAAGACAGAGCAGAATCTGCCTTAACAATTACAACTTCTTCACTGGAATAATATGGTTCAGTGAAACTGACAGTTTCTTTGCGTTCATCCGTTGCAGTCATGCCAGCAATAATTGCATCAATTTCACCATTCTGCAGTGCTGGAATCAGATTGTCCCAATCTGTTTTGACAATTTCAACATCCATGTCTAAACCTTCGGCAATTGTTGAAGCCATAATTACATCATAACCATCACAGTAATCAACAGAAGAGATAGGCTTTGAAGTGTCTGTTGAAGAAGTGGTGCTCCAGTTGAATGGAGCATAGTTGCATTCCATACCAACACGAAGTGTTTGTCTTCCCGATGCTGCGGAAGCTGTTTCAGATGATGCTGC
>CALEMD010000096.1 GCA_937902945.1 uncultured Erysipelotrichaceae bacterium
TGTACAGGATTTGGTACTCCGGTGATAAATCAGCACTTATCTTGAAAAGAGCGAAGAAATACAAAAAAGACGCAGATCCAATTCCTAGATCGCGTCTGTCAGACAATAACAATATTTTTCATGCCATAGCGCTTTGCAGTTTTCTGCAGGGCGCTGATTTCTTTATCGTCTGTAATTGTTCTGCCGATCTTTTCCAGACCCTCTTCACGGACTCCGAACGGTCTGTACTTAATCAGCTTATAGCGTATATTCGGATCAAGATGCTTTGACACTTCCCGAACCGTTTCTTCATTCTCTTTATGACGGCCTGGACAGCAGACTGTTCTCACTTCATACAGCTTGCCATGTTTCTGCAGACTGGATAGATTATGCAGAACAATATTATTGTCCATTCCTGTCAGCCATTGATGATACTTTGAATCATACGCTTTCACATCCAGCATGACGCCATCGCACACTTTCATCAGTTCCGGATACAGATCAAAATCAAACGCTCCATTGGAATCGATCAGGCATGTCTTGTTCTTCTTCTTTACTTCAGTAAACAGTTCCAAGAGGAAGTCCGCATACTCCATGCACTCTCCGCCGCTTACCGTTATTCCTTCAATATAGGGAAGAAGCGGTTCTATTTCCTTCATGACTGCCTTTGTATCCATCCATCTGATCTTCGGTGAAGCCAGGTGTCTGCATACATGTATGCAGGTATCGCAGGATACGCATTTATCAGGATCCCAGATTACTTTTCCGCGATTCATTTTCAAAGCCTTTGCAGGACACTTTTCTACGCATTCTCCGCATCCGATACAGGCATGGATAGTCTCTGGATTATGGCAGAAAAGACAGTGAAACGGACAAGACTGGAAAAAGACGGCGCACCGATTTCCGGGGCCGTCTACATTGGAAAATGGAATAATTCTGTTAACGGGTGCCTTCATGTCCTTCAACACGTCTATCCAAAGCAGCACCTGTATCTCTAGCACCTTTGCCGAATATTGATACATTGTTCAGCGACTGCTTGCCTGCATCAAGTTTGGCCAGTTCACTCTTCTTGACAAGATATCCGGTAACGCGGACCACATCATTGTTCTCCAGATATCCACTGAAATATCGCATATTATTGCGCATTGCACCATCGATGATATCCACTAGAGCATCTGGTGTTTTCAGCCATGTCTCTTCAAACTTGAATATATCTCCGATACCAGTTGGGAAGTATTTATGGAAACGTTCAGCATGTGCAATCTGCACAGGCATGATCGGTTCTGCGCCAACAGGAATTCTAGCTCCTGGGCTGTCCTCGCGGCCATCGCTGTCAATGCCTACCTGTGCATGCAGACGATACTGATGATTGCACGCAGCTGCATACTTTGATTTATGAGCCGCAACCAGACGGCTGAGCTTCTTCATAATCTTTTCACCCAGTGCATCTGCTTTCTTATTATTGCCATATCCCTTCTTCGGATCTGTTATGCCCAATAGATGGTTGACGCATTCTGCCAATCCAACCATTCCAAACATACCCGTAAAGTTATCCAGTTTTACAAACCCCTCTGTCACAAGAAAGTTTGACTTGAAGAAATTCGACTTGTTCACAATGAAGTCAATGCGGTCATCCATCATCTTCAGCATAAGATCCGCATACTTCGGCAATACGCGATCCAGGAAATCTTTCTCGTTCTTTGCCTTCAGTGAACATTCATACATTCTGAGTCTAGGCAATGTAAATCCGCCGCCGCCGATCAGAAGCCCATTATAGCAGGACGCAATTGCATAGTTCTTTCCCCATTCTTCTGTAAACATAGCGTTGTTCGCAAAAGACGGCTTCGCTGTTTTCATCATGCACTTAACAGCCAGTTCTGTGAATTCTCTGCTTGTTGTCTTTGGATCATATTTGATTGTGAGATTCGGTATCGCCAGCTGCATCTCTTCTGTCAGTTCAAGAACAAGACGTCCGGTCAGCGTATCCTTAGGTCCTAAATCAGCATGCACAAATGAGTCAGTCAAAGTACGGTCAATATTCAGAAGAAACAGGCGCAATGCTTTCTTAGCTTTAGTCCGTCCTGCTTTTTGAACAAATGGCTCCAGCAGTGCATCCCAATCTCCAAGATATACAGGGAAAGTGGTAATGCTTGGAACATGCTGGTACATGATCAGCAGACTGTTCAATGCCTCATACAGATCCTTCGGCGGATCCAACTGCAGAAAACTGCATCCCTTCTTCATCAGAATGGAATAATCAGGGCAGATGTATCTAGGTCTGAACGGTGCATTTCCTTCATTCAGATCACAGATGATGCCTTCATCCATAGCTTTGACAAGAGCCTTGCTCTTCTTAATTGTATGATCCGTATTCTCAGCATATTTAGCCAGCGATATCAGCTGCTGATGATAGGTCAGTGTCGGATCTTCAATGATTCTCAGCACTTCATTCATAGGGATGTCCTCTTTTCACGTACATTATAGCAAAACCTTTTCATGATTCCAGTATTCCGCTCAGTCTTTTCTGTCTCTTTCAACTCTGAAAACCAGAGGATATTTATACGGTTCCAGCAGTTTTACCATCGTTTTATTCCCTTCCGCCCTCATCGTTACGCTGTCTTTGCCTAAAACCAAGGCAGGCTTGCTGAAAGGCAATGTGAATGTGTCGGCAGTTGGTGAAACCGCAAAATAGTATTCATAATGCTCATTTCTTGTACCATAGATCTTTACTTCATCCGTTATCTGCTTTGAATTCGGCAGCACTTCTGTATCAAATATGGCTTCCTGACGATCATCCAGCCATATCCCCATTTCACTGAGAATATGCATCTGTATTGGATCGAGTGTGCCATCTGCTCTAGGCCCGGTATTGATCAATAGATTTCCATTATCTGCGACCGTCTCAATCAACAGAGCAATCAGATCATGCACTGATATGAAATTGGCCGCATCTTCATATCTGTTATAGCCAAATGAAAGCCCAAGACCCCTTGTCAGTTCCCACTTTGAGCCTTCCGGTACATCTCCATACAGATATTCTCTTCCATAATAATCATGCAGGTCATATGGAAAACGGTAATCGATTACCCCTTCCGGAACCGTATTGTAGTAATGGACAAGGACTTCCAGCATAGAATCATATCCCTTTGAAGCCCACTTGATATCATTCCAGAATACGGATGGATGATACTGATCAATCAGCTCCATCGCCTGATGATAGGAAAGTTCAGCCAACGCTTCATCATCATGATCAGGATGATACATCTTATCATTATCTGTTATGACATCGAAGCTGTGTGTCCAGTCTAAAAGACCTGAGTAATAAACACCGAATGGAACATCATGGCCGCGGCACGCGTCTGCTAGTTCCTTAGCAAAATCTCTATGGGCCGCCTTATCAACAGAGTTGTATTCTGTTGTTTTGGTCTTATATAGACAGAAACCATCATGATGCTTCGTAGTCAGAATCACATACCGAGCATGAAGAGACGCAAAGAAGGATGCCCATGTATCGGCGTTGAATTCCGATGCCGCAAACATATCTGCGAAGCGGGCATAAGGGAAGTCTTCTCCATATGTTTCTTTATGATGTTCAAATGTCTCACCTTTTCCATAGCGAAGACCATTCTGGTACCATTCTGCATATGGATTATGAAAGAAGCGCTCTTCTTCAGAAGGATCCAGCCCAAGTGCAAATCCTTTTGGCGCATAGGCAGGAACAGAATAAAGACCGAAGTGAATGAATATGCCAAGCTTTGCATTATTGAACCATTCTGGACATGTATGACTTCTCAATGATTCCAGTTCTGCTTTATATGCCATTGTATTCTCCTCACTCGTGCGTTACACAGCCATAGGATGTCTTAGCCGAAAACAGCAGAGCAATGATTTCCGGGTAGTATGGGACAAATGATCCATCCTGTATTCTCGTCAGAATTTCCTCTCTGTCTGCCCATTTCACTCTCTGCACTTCTTCTTCCTGCAGCTGCAGTGTCTGTATATCCAAATCTTTCTGTATCACATAATAATCGTCAAATCCAGATGGAAAATTGAAAGTCATCTGCGGCCGCATCCCAGTGAAATCATAGCTGTATCCGATTTCTTCATGCAGTTCTCTAGACGCCGCCTCTTGGCTTGTCTCTGTACTGACAGCACTTCCTCCCACTGTAATATCCCATAGGTTCAGAAAGCCTCTAGTGCCATGGTTGCTGTAATTCGTTCTCTGCTGTATCAGCATCTTCCCTTCGCTGTTCAGTATGACAATATGCACAACCAGTCTGTATCCGCCCTCCGGCATTGTTTCCCCGCGGGCAATGCTCTTTCCTGTTAAAGAGCGGTTTATATCATATATATCAAGATATTCCATGTTTCAGTCCTTCTCAGCGGATGAAATCTGTTCTGTTTCCTGTTTCCATAACAGCTCTGTTTTCATTCTTCAATAGATTTGCCATTGAATGTCCGATATTGCGCATGGTCTGCAAGCCTTCTGTGTCCATTTCAACCTGTTCTGCTGTACTTCCGTGTACACCATTCCAGTAAGTAGAAGAAGCGATTGGCATAGCATTGATTGTGAAGTACTTGTTGAGTACATCCATGCTGCATACCTCGCCCGCTCTGCGGCATGAACATACAGCCGCTCCCGGCTTGCCTTTAAACAATGAGCCAGCAGAATAGAATACACGATCCAGGAAACTGAGTATGCGTCCGCTTGGATGGGCATAGTATACCGGCGTTCCAAACACAAAGCCATCTGCTTTTTCTGCTTTCTCTAAGAATTCCGTCAGATCCGGATCTTTGAATATGCATTTCCCTGTCTTTCGGCAGGCACCGCAGCCAGTGCAATCCTTGATCGGATCCCCACCCAACTGATAAATCTCGTATTCAATGCCTTCCTTCTGCAGTGTTTCTCCAACCTCCCGCAGAGCTCTAGCAGTGCATCCTGAAGCCTTTGCAGAACCATTCACCATCAGTACTCTCATATGTCCCTCCAGTATTATCAATACGGTCATTATACCGCAGCGGATCATTCTGCATACTGCTAATGAAAGTCTGCACAGAAAAAAATCCTCTTCGCTTTCGAAAAGGATTTCATGCTTCAGATGCTATATGGTTTTTACCTTTGTCATTCTTCAAAGCAGAAGCATCATGCGATCCCTCTTAACTCTTCATATTTCCGCTATCATTATGTTCTTCTTTGCCATGACAGTCTTTGAACAGTTTTCCGCTTCCGCACGGGCACAGATCGCTTGGATATACCTTATGCATTTTCCCATCCACATTCATAAATGATGCCTGCTCTTCTGTATCAGCATCAAACCCAAGTGCTTTCAGTGCCTCTAGATTTGCCTTCATGTTTTCTGCCTTCAATGTGCTGTCTGCTGAAATTCTGCCATCATCTGTAGGATGCATATT
>CALEMD010000097.1 GCA_937902945.1 uncultured Erysipelotrichaceae bacterium
GCCTTGGCTGAACATGGCGATGAACTTGCTTACTGGGTCATCAATCAGAATTTCAACAGAGAGAACTATGTAAAGGGCAATCTGCAGTGGGGCATTACATATATCCGTCCATTTACTGTAGATGGTGAATGTGCAATGACTTCCGGCCATTATCATGGAGACTCTGACTGTGATGAGTATTACTATACCCTGAAGGGTGAAGGCTATCTCTTGTTCTGGGATGGCAAAGATGAATTCTATGCTGAAAAGATGTTCAAGGGATCATTGCACTATATCAATGGTCATTATGCGCATCGCATTATCAATACTTCTGATGATGAGATCTTGGCAGTAGCAGCATGCAGCCTGCCATCTTCCAAGCAGGATCATGATGCAATCAAGAAACATGGTTTCCCATATCGCTGCTATAAGAGAGACGGAAAAGTTGTCTGGGAAAAACAATGAAACCACTGCGTTTAGAGCCTGTTTATAAAGATACCATATGGGCAAATCATCGGCTGAGTGATATCCGTCATCTTTCCAGTCAGTCCATGGGAATAGCAAGAGAAGTATGTGCATATAAGGGATCTGAGAATATTGTTGCTTCAGGACCATATAAGGGTGAGAAAATCTCACAGGTCATTGCCGAGCATCATGATGAACTTATGGGTGAAGACCCTAATACACAGCTGTTAAGAGCTGCCTATATGGATTCTAAAGAAGATCTTTCCATACAGGTCCATCCGAATGCCGAGCAGGCCGCAGAGATAGGCGATTATGAGAAGACTGAATCCTGGTATATCCTGGAAGCAGAACCGGGTGCGAAGATTACAGCCGGTGTCAGCATTGATGATAAAGCAGTTCTGAGAGAAGCCGCAGAAAACGGAACCTTGGAACAGTATCTGATTACGCATCCTGTAAAGCCGGGAGACTTTGTTCTGATACCTGCCAATCTTGTCCATGCCAATGGTGCCGGAATGCTGGTCATTGAATTTGGCTCTTTCGGCGGCATTACATACAGACTGTATGACTACGGGCGTCCTCGTCCTCTTGACTTGGATCATAGTTTTGAAATTATGAATACAAAGCTTAGAACAGAAGTAACGCATCATCCTCTGCCTGCAGAACCGACAGCACAGCTGCAGAACGGGGTCGACTGTGATAAATTCTCAGTGGATATTCTGGATGTAAAGGACTCTGCTGGCATTGGCCCGTATGATGATTATTATGTCATTGTATGTGTCGCAGAATCATGCGTTCTGAAGTGCGATGAAGAAGAGTATCCGCTGGCATATACTGAGTCTATATTGATTCCAGCACATAGCAGCAGAATTGAAGTCAAAGGAAGCTGCCGTCTGCTGCTTGGACATTACAAAGCGAAAGGAAACCAACCTGAATGACAGAAATCAAAGATTTCTCCTCGCCGCTTCAAGGCCGCCTGATGAAAATTGATGAAGTGCCTGATGAAGTATTCAGCACTAGAGCAATGG
>CALEMD010000098.1 GCA_937902945.1 uncultured Erysipelotrichaceae bacterium
CGATCATTACGTCGCTTTTGAATTCTTGTCCTTTATTTAGCTGTCAAAGACCCGACAGGTGCAACAATCTTTTGAAGCAGGTCATCATCCATCAGAGTTCTGAAACATTCAACACTTGACTGTGTTAATATATTCATGGCGGTACTCTCTTTCTGTGTTGTGCAAAACTATTTTAGAGAATATCGCTTTCGTCTTTCAAGAAGGATCTTACTTATTCCGCAATCAGTTTACACGATCTCTTTCAACTGATATTTTATCAGGCCTTCCATCATTATGCTATAATTGGTTTAATAATCAGATACTTTGCCGAATCGGAGAAATTAGTATGTTTTCTGTAGCATATCTTTGCATTTGTATATATTGCATGCTCCAGCTGGGACTTCTCATCATGATGGAAAAACGTCGCCGCAATGCACGGACCGGGAATGAAAGATACTTCATACATATGCTCGTCATCACGTTGTTTTCTTTTGTCGCGGATATCATGAGCAGCTTCAATTCCGTACCTGATTGGTTTTTCCCCTTCTCAGTTGCCGGCGTTTATGCCGAGATTATCTTTAGCACGGCGCTCATTCCGATTTTTTACCGCTACATATGCACACAGATTTCCGGACTGAATGCGTCATTAAAGCGGAACCTGTATCTCGTTCTTTTGAGTTTAACCTTACTGTGCGCGGCGACGGTCGTGTCAACGGCTTTTACAAGACAGATTTTCTATTTTGACAGCGCCCGTGTTTACCACCGCGGCCCGCTCTTATTCATACCAATGTCCATGCAATTAATTATGATGCTTATTATTGAAGGTTTCCTGATCAGCCAGAGGCAAAAAATCGAAGCGAATTACTTTAGGTCGCTGATACTCTTTCTTCTTGCGCCGCTTATAGGATGGGCGCTGCAGCTTTTCATATTCGGGCTTCCGTTCTCACTGCTCGGCATTACTCTTGCGTCGTTGATCCTGTTCACGAATATCCAGAACCGCAATAATGACAAGGATTATCTGACCGGAGCCTTTACCCGACAAATACTCGATAGCTATATGCAGCATAAGATTGATGCCTCTACAAATCAAAGAACGTTCTCCGCGATTTTACTCGATATAGACGATTTCAAATCCATTAATGACCGTTTCGGCCACTTCGAAGGTGATATTGCACTGAGGAATGCTGTTCGCGTTCTGCGTGAATCTGTAGGATGCAGCGATTTTGTCGCAAGATACGGCGGGGACGAGTTCTGTATTATTCTTGAAAGCGATGATTTCAGGATGGTTGAAGAAACAATACATCGAATTAACAGTAATCTTTCCGATTTCAACCGGAGCGAAAACAAACCATACAAACTTAGCTTCAGTTTAGGCCATGCGGTGTATCACCTCTCTATGGGAAGAACAGCGGAATCATTTTTCAGAGTAATCGATCAGAAGATGTATGCGCAAAAGAATTCCCGCAAGGTTGAGGCCACCGTCAGTCAAGAGTAACATCTTCCAGTAGCGGGGACGTGCGAACACTCCGCTACTCACACGGTTCACATCCTTCCCTTGCCTGCCGTACGGTAAGATCAAAATGTGTTTGCGATGGCCCCAAATATACTCCTGAAAAAACCTTTGAAATGATCAAAAGTTTCGAACCAGACCCAGCGAGTGGTTCGCATCTACAGACAAAGCTTACATCGATAACCAGTCAAACGATGCTCTATAAACCGGCAACACAGAATGGTCAAAACGTTAAGCTTGCAATTGTGTCAAACGCTTATCTTAAAGTGTGGAAAAACGACATATTGTGATAATACTGAGCAGCCTTTCTGCAATTCCTGAGATTCTCAATTGCGAACCGCGCGCGGTCTTTCCGTTGCGTGGTTCGCATCCCCGTCCGAAAACGGCTGATTTTGAGGACAAGAAAAAGGGCCCGCTTTGCGGGCCACTCGGGAGAGCGTTCGGTTCGCATCCGAAAGGTCAGGAGTTCGAGCCTCCCCAGCTCCACCATTCAATTGGATATACAGTTGGCTCCCTGTTCATATGAACAGGGAGCTTTTTCATTCTTCTGCTTTGCAAAAAGATACGTTATACTTTCTTCAGTGTGGGAGCCTTTCATTCATGAAAAACATTCTGTATTACGGATTAAGCAGTACTGATTTCAATAAATGCAGCAGTCAGATTTCTGACAGCAAGAAGACTCTGAATCAGACACTTTCCGGTATCAGCTATCTATGCATTACAGCTCTGTGGATTGTGTCACAGTTTTTTGAACAGCTGCAGAATTTCCGAATTGTCTATGGCATCTTCTCGTGTGTGTTTCTGACGCTGTTTCTTATAAGCAAGTACAAAAGCAGTCTTCATCCGACGATACTCATGTATACTGTCTGCTGCTGTTTATGCCTGTTTGGCATGATGCTGGCTTTCTCTTATCCAACTGAGAAACCAACCATCATACACCTAGCATTTGTCGTACTTCCGCTGGTGTTTATTGACACCCCTATTCACGCACTGATCTATACCTGCTGCATGGCTATTGCATATATGCTTCTTGGTTCTCAGTTCCAGCCTGAGCATCTGAGATTTGCTGAACTGTTCAACACCATCGTATTGTTCTTTGTTGCAAATATCATGCATTGGATCATTAACAAAGGACGCTGTGAAGGATATCTGGCAAGAGTCACTAGAGATGAAGCCATTGAAACACTGAAGCAGGCACAAAGTGAACTGATGCATATCTCTGTTACAGATTCTCTGACAAGACTGAATAATCGCAGAAAACTCTTTGAAACCCTTTCTGCCATTCAGCTTTGCCAAGTACCTCGGCCGATTGCTGTATTCATGATTGATATTGATTACTTCAAAGAAGTCAATGACAGATATGGACATGGAGCAGGAGACAGATACCTGGAACAGATTGGAAAAGAGCTTTCTGAACTGGGAATAGCAGATTGTTTTACAGCCTATAGGTACTGAGGAGAAGAGTTTGCTGCATTTATGCATGGCGGCAGTTCACAATCTGCTGCACAGACAGCAGAGGCCATACGTCTTGCGGCTTCTGCAATTGATATTGGACAGGCAGAGCCTGTGACCGTCAGTATCGGCTATGTCATATGCGACAATCCGAAGATTGACAACTATGAGAAATGGATTGACTGTGCTGACGAAGCCGTTTATGAAGCAAAGCACCAAGGACGCAATCGTGCAGTCTGCTGGAATGATATGAATCACACAGCAAAAGGAGATCATTCAAAATAAATGCTGAGCAGATGTGGAAACAGTTCTCAGAAGAAAACCATATGGATGCGCATTATGATGCGTGGGCTTTCTGCGGTGGCGGAGAAGTTGGAGACAGGCTTGCCGGTCTCGTTATGAAAGGAATCAAGACAGCCACTGCAAGTGCGTATATTTCCTACCAGACAGAAAATGAAGATATACCGAAGGCAGGCAGTTACAGTGTCATCCTTCTTGATAATAACGAAGCTGTCTGCATCATTCAGACCACAGATGTCTCTTTAGTCCCTTTCAATCAGGTTTCAGCAGAACATGCCTATCTAGAAGGTGAAGGAGACAGAGATCTAGCATACTGGCGCAGAGTCCACAAAGCGGCATTCACACCTGATTATCAGGAAGCAGGAAAAGAATTTGATGAAAATGGGCTGGTTGTACTGGAACGATTTCAAATCGTATACCGCCCTTAACGATGTAACTTTATTCATAATTTTCAGAAAATTGTTGACACTCTTTCATTTTAGATTTACGATCTTACCATCAGCAAAGACAAGGAAAAGTAATCGGACAGGCTCCTACAGTGAACAGGGAAAAGTGCAAACCCTGCGGCAGAATCCGATGAACGAACACCTTTGAGCCGCGGATTGAAATACAGTAGATACCGCCGGACGCAGACCGTTACCTGACTGCTTATTAATGATTGTTAATAAAAGAGATCGGTTAATTCCGGTAATCTGGGTGGTACCGCGGAGCACAGTCCTTCGTCCCTATGGGATTAGGACTGTTTTATTTTCCGGAGGTGCGCTTATGTGCGGATTGCTTGTTTCTACTGATTCAATGATTGATTCAAATGCTTTTCAAAAGGGACTGAAAACACTGAAAGACAGAGGACCGGATATGCAGAGAATTGAAGTTCTCGGCTCCGGTATCATGGCTTTTGAAAGACTTGCTATTATGGGACTGAATGAAGAAGGAATGCAGCCATTTCATCTGAAAGATTCAGCTGTGGTATGCAATGGAGAACTGTATGGATATAGGCCCCTCAAAGAAGAACTGAAGAAGGACTATGATTTCATTTCTGATTCAGACTGCGAACTGCTGCTTCCATTGTTTGACAGATACGGAACAGACATGTTCAGAATGCTGGATGCCGAATTTGCACTCGTTCTGTATGATGCAGAAACCGGCAGTTTCATTGCCGGCCGTGATCCAATCGGCATCAGGCCTTTGTTCTATGGATATACCCATAACAATAAGATCGCATTCGGTTCTCTAGCAGAATCGCTGATGCCTTTCTGTACGGATATCCATCCTTTCCCGCCAGGATACTATTACAAAGATGGGAAATTTATTTCCTATGCAAAAATAGAAGAAACCAATGCAGTGATGCATGACTCACTTGAAGAAACATGCAGCCGAATACATGATCTATTGATTGATGGAGTTGTCAAAAGAATGGATGCCGATGCCCCTGTCGGATATCTTTTAAGCGGAGGACTGGATTCCTCACTGGTATGTGCTATAGCACAGAAGCACTCATCTAAACCGATCAGAACATTTGCCATAGGCATGGATACAGATGCCATTGATTTGAAATATGCAAAAGAAACTGCCGATTATATTCACAGTGATCATCATGAAATAATCATCAATAAAGAGGATGTCCTTTCAGCAATCAAACCTGTCATACAAATACTTGGCACATGGGACATTACAACTATCCGTGCTTCCATCGGCATGTATCTATTATGCAAGGCAATTCATCAGACAACCGATATCCATGTTCTTTTCACCGGAGAAATATCTGATGAACTGTTTGGCTATAAATATACAGACTTTGCGCCTGACGCTGACAGTTTCCAGAATGAGGCAATGAAACGCATCCACGAATTGTATATGTATGATGTGCTGCGTGCAGACAGATGCATATCAAGCAACTCCATGGAAGGCCGTGTTCCATTCGGCGATCTTGCATTTGTCCGCTATGTCATGTCCATTGATCCAAGTATGAAAATGAATACATATCATATGGGCAAGTATCTTCTGCGCCATGCCTTTGAATCAGATGAACTTCTTCCAGCTGATATACTGTTCCGTGATAAAGCCGCTTTCAGTGATGCAGTAGGACACTCCCTCGCAGATGATATAAAGGCTTATGCAGAAGAACAGTATTCTGATGCGGATTTTCAAGAACGCTGTCAGATATACGATTACTGCCGTCCATATACAAAAGAATCTCTGCTTTACAGAGATATCTTCGAATCATACTATGCAGGCATGGCTGATATGATTAAGGATTTCTGGCTTCCGAATCAGAACTGGGAAGGATGCAGCATCAAGGATCCTTCAGCTAGATATCTATCCAACTACGGTGCGAGCGGTATATAAAAGGAACGCCTTATGGCGTTCCACGATGACTTAGTAATTACTTAACGATTTCTTTCAATGTCTTGCTAGCTTTGAAAGCTGGAACCTTGCAAGCCTTGATCTTGATCTTCTCTTTTGTGAGAGGGTTGATACCATTGCGAGCAGCTCTCTTCTTAACTGTGAATTTTCCGAAACCATTCAGATCAACAGTTCCGCCTTTTTTCATAGCCTTAGTCATTGAGTCGAAAACGAAATCAACTGCTTCCTTAGCATCCTTCTTAGTCATGCCTGTCTTAGCGGCCAGGTCTTCTGCAAGAGTCTTCTTTGTAACTACTGTTTCAGCCATTATAATAATCTCCTTCTCGTCATATTCATGACACCATTATTTTATCGCAAACCGTTGCAAATGCAATAGCAGAGCGACTTTTTCGTGTTTTACCCATGCATGCCTAACTAAGGAATTCACTCAGAATTCTTGGCAGATCGTACAGGGTAAGAATCCCTAAAGGCTCCTCATCTTCTTTGCCATGTTCGCTGACAATAACCGCCAATAGATTCTTTCCAGATTCAAATGCCTTCTCAAAAGCATGAACTGCTTCTTTTGCGGATTCGCTTCTTGCAAGAAATACAACCCTGTCTTTGTTCTCACTTTTTTCTATAGCATCGCTGACTTTAACATTCATGGAATGATTTTCAAGACTCCACTTTGCGATCGCATGCATCGTCAGAATGCCCATATAATGCCCAGAATCGTATATTGGAAGTTTCCCCGACTGCAGTGTTTCCATCAATGCAAATGCCTTTTCTATCGGCCACTCAGACGTCCCTGTCTTTACAGGTGAACTGGCATAATCCATAAGGGTTTTATTCTTCTGCAGCAAAGATGCAATCCGTTCTATTTCCTTGACTACACTGTCACTTGGTTCCGCAATGATCTCCATTTCTTCACCGCGCTGATGAACAATTGCATTGCGCAGTTCATTGTATTCTCTTAGATTTTCAAGATTGCCGCGGATAACACGGCTTAGAGAAACGCAGCGTGAAAGCAGCTGTGAAAAGGAAACATAGCGAGTAGATCCAGCCATCTCATTCATTGCTTTTTCAATCACTGCATACGCATCCAGGAACCGCTGTGCATTGCTCATTCTGTCTCTCCAAAATACTCCAGTATTGCCTTGTAATAGCGCTGTGCTGCATCTTTGTATCCAGCCTCATCAGTCCAGGCATCTACATCAGTTTGATTTGTCACATAAATCTGCTCTACAAATACTGCCGGCACTTCGGTCTTTGTCAAGATATCTAATGTTTCTTCTTCATAGTCTGTCTTGTCATCCAAAGTAACTTTATGGATCTGGTAGACATCCGGCCGTATCTCTTTGTAGTAGCAGTAATATGCTTCTGGCTTCAGCTCTGTATCCAGAAAACTGTTCTTTACAGCCTCTGCTATTTTGACACTGTCAGCGTTTGTCTTCGCAGTTGGAATATCCGCATAGATCTTCATTCCGGAAACCTCTGGATCGATACTTGCATCCGCATGGATGCTGATCAGCAGATCTGCTTTATCCTCATTGGTCTTCTCTGCTCTTGCGTTGGCTGTTGAAGCTGTTCCTGCTTCATGCGTCAGTTTTACTGTAAAGCGGCTATCCTTCTTCAGCAGTTTCTGCAGTTCATCTGTTACGCCTTGTGCAAAGTCACTCTCATTTATGATGCCTGTATCTCCAGTCTGGTCTCCGCCATTGCCCGCATCCAGTTCAATGACTTTGGCAGAACCATTATTGTCAGAAGTGAATAGCTGAAATGCTACCGCCGCTGCTACCAGCACCAGCATAACAACCAATATCTGAATCATACGCCCTGTTTTGCGATCCATCTTCTGCTTCTTTGGGCTGTCCTTCTGTTTCATCTGATCTTCCCCTCAACATCTTCAAGTTCTGCATCTGCATGCATGTGATCAAGAATCTTTCTGACAAGTTTCTCCATATCACTGCCCTCTTCATAATCTGCAGGGCTCATATAATCTGCCCGCTGATCACGAATCAGTATCTTTGCCGTTTCACATGACTCAGGACTGTATACAGCTATCGATTTCCCGCCATGTTCCTTAACCAGTTTCATGCATGGAACATCTGTCAGTCCATCCGCTATATAGATCATTCTTGTAAGCGGAATCGGTCTCTTATCCATTGTTGTATATGCATTCAGATCGGAGTCATTGCTGACTTCAAGCACCTGCTTATTAATGCGAAAAATATACTGAGTCTTAGTTGTATAGTTAACAACAAGACTAGGCCAGCATGCATTTCCATCTTCATCATATAAATAGGAACAGGCAAATATGCTTGTAAATTCATCTGCTATAGATGTCTGTTCAATGATCTCCGTCATTCCACTGGATATGACATAGTGCTCTACATCCAGTCCCAGACTCCTTCCATACGCATTGATTCTTCTAAACCACGTTTTTACTCCTGGATACAGAACAATGGTTTTCCCCAATGCTTCAAAGTCTTTTTTCTGCAGTGCACTTCCCTGTTCTTCATATTTCTTTTTAAGAAGATACAGATAGGCAAGTATATTATCCATATGGCTCTGTTCTGCCATATCCGACACTTCTTTCCAGAAATCATTCGGATTGGAATAACCCAGTGATGGTATAAGACTGTACTCCTGCATTGCCTTTGTGCATAGAGTTTTGTCAAAATCGTATAGAATGGCTGCTTTCTTCATATGTCACATTATAGCACGTGTTAATGCCTCGAAAATTCATTAACACAAACCTCAAGACAGAAAAAATGCATAGTATGAATACTATGCATTCAGTACAGCCTTGTTACGACTCATGCGTTCCTGTTTCCGGCTTCTTCAGTATTCTCCAAATGGCTGCAGCAAGTGCTCCGCCAACAAGCGGTGCACAGATGAATACCCAGACATTGCTCAATGCAGCGCCACCAGCGAATACTGCCAGTCCAAAGCTTCTTGCCGGATTGACACTGGTTCCCGTGAAATGAATTCCCAGGATATGCACTAGAGTAAGGGTCAGACCGATTACAATGCCAGCCTGGCTTGAAGTTGCTGAACTTGAAGTCACACCAAGAATTGTCAATACAAAGATAAAGGTCAAAACCACTTCGATCAGGAAAGACAATCCTGCATTTCCGTTGTATAGCCCGTTAGCACCCATGCCGGAATCAAATCCACAGAATACTCCAACCAGTGCAGCACCTGCAATTCCTCCTGCAAACTGAGCTATCCAATACCCAATTGCATCTTTGCGGCTTATCCCGCCATTCAGCAATACCCCAAGAGTTACTGCTGGATTGATGTGGCATCCTGATACC
>CALEMD010000099.1 GCA_937902945.1 uncultured Erysipelotrichaceae bacterium
ATTTTGAGTTGGCTTTCTTTGAAAAAGAATTCTTAAAGAGCGCAGGAAGGCAATTGACAATGATATCGGCCAGCTGTTCTTCCGGCAGCCGGCATTCATCCTCTGCCCAGCGTCTGAGAACCATCGTGAATCCCGCTTGAAAACTGACAAAGTAATACATTATTTCTTCCTGTGAATCAATCCCCGCTTTTTCGCATAAAGGGCTTATTATCTGATTCAGCATTTCATCATAGCCCTGCTTAAGAGGAAAATCTCTTCTGCTTTTCAATGCATTGCGATAAAACACCTGATGCTTTTTGATATGCTGCAGAAACGTATGGAAAGATGCAGAAGAGAACATCTGATTGGGAACTTCTTTCTTTTCCTGATATTCAGCCATCAATTCGATGCGCAGATGTTCCTCCATCTTATCAAGCATGTCTTGCATGTCTATGAAATGTGCATAAAACGTCGTTCTGTTTACATCAGCCAGTTCACAAATCTCACGGACTGTTATCTTTTCAAATTCTTTCTTATTCATCTGTTTCATCAGTGCCGCTTCCATTCTGATTTCATTGTCTCTGTAGCGGCTGTTGTTTTTCTTATTCATAATCTCACCTTCATCATTATCTCAACACTTATTGCTTTATTGATGATTGTAGCATAGTTTCCTTCTCTTATGATGGAAGTGTACAGAAAGAGAGGCACTATATGATTCCTCACGAAATGAAAGCCGCCTACTACATGGGCAGAGAAAACATCGAGATCCGTACAGTTCCTGTTCCGCAGATTCATGATCATGATGTCCTGATTCAGAATATCTGTTCAAGCATCTGCGGCACAGATTCTGCTGTCTTTATGAAAGGGCCTAACACGGGACATAAGATTGATATAGGCAGCGAATTCGGTCATGAAACAGTTTCTAGAGTTGCGGCTATTGGCAGTGCAGTCACTGATTTCAGAATAGGAGATCGCGTCTATCCTTATCCTCTGTTCGCCCGCAATGACACCTCCAGAGCCGGTACCTTAGGCGGTTTCTCAGAATATATACTGTGTCCTGAAGCCAAACTGAATCATTCTCTATATAAAATCACAGATTCCATCACCGATCGCACCGCCTGCATGATTGAACCATTCACGGTTGGCTTCCATGCCGCAAGACAGGCTGATCCTTCTGCTAAAGATACTGCAATTGTATATGGGGCTGGAACGATCGGCATTGCGGCCGCAATTGCGCTTAAGTTTTTTGGCTTGAAGAAAGTGATGATCACTGATCTTTCAAAGTACCGGCTGGATATTGCAGAAGGACTTGGTTTTGAAACCATTCAAAGCGGCAGTCAAGACTTTCAGGAAAAACTGCAGGCATATTTTGGATCAGCCGCGTCACTGCATGGAAACACTGCAGATATTGATATTACAATTGACGCAGCCGGGGCTGATTCTGTATTTAACGAATTTATGAAACATGCAAAAATAACAGCTCGTTTTGTCGCAGTGGCTGTTAATAACAGCATTCGAAATGTAGATATGCTGCAGATGATCTACGCTTCACAGAGTCTCATTGGTTCAGGCGGCTATACACCGCAGGAAGTTCATGACGTTATGGATGTCATGTCTAAGCACAAGTGGAATATTGAGTCGATCATTACAGATGAATTCTGTCTGAACGATTTAAAGAAAGCCCTGTATCAGGCATCTGATACAGAGCGTTCTCTGAATGTCATTATGAATATGCGCGCAGAATAACCATCATCTGTCTTCTGACACATAGTCTTTTCAAACAGCTGAATTGTGTCTCACTGAACTGTCAGGGTTTCCACCTCTATCAGTGTGCCTTCCTGCGGTTTATAGGTAAGTGTTACTGTGTCTCCTGCATTTAGAATTGCCGCAATCGGATACTCTTTGGCACTGACTGTAAAGTATGAATCATACCCATCAAGCAATAGATAGAAGATTGTATTGCCATCTATATTAGCGGTCCGTATTTCAGCAATTGCAGCACTGACAGATTCTGTTTTCGCTTCTGTGTCTTCCACTGGCGCAATATCCGATTCCTGAATGATATTGTTCTCTTTCAGCAGCTGATAATAGTTTTCCTGGCATTCTGACAGTGAGTATCCAGTCGAAACGATCTGATACTGCTGAACATTGACCATTGCATACATCTTAACAAGTCCTGCACTGTCTTTCAGTGCCATAAAGTATGTAGGCTGATCAGATATATTCAGCAGAAGCGGGAATGTTGCTGTGTAGCTATACTGCTGCACTGCCCCTTGTGCCGATTCCATTGCCGAGTATTCTTCCGCCCCGGCACAGGAATAGTATCTTGCTTCTTTTGTTCTTTGATTGATCAGGATGAAGCCAATATTGCCTCTGTCTCCAGTGACAGAAGTAATACCTGTATACATCCAGACATCATCATCCTGTGCTATGTAGTTATAGCCAGTTGTAGTAGTGGTGCAGTTGGTCTGCCCAAATATAGAATTCCAGAATCCTTTCTTATAATTGCCATAGTAGTTGTACTGCGTAATAAGAATATCTGCTGAATAGACACGGTCTACCCAGCTTGGAACCTCTTCCGCTTTATAATACTGAGATTCACCTGTGACCGCATTGAGCAGCACTGTACCTGTTACATCTGTGCCGCCAAACAGTCCTATTTTTTTTTCAACCACAGAGGCAACCCAGTATGGTGTGCCATTGTCATCAATTTCAAAGTTCACATCATCAAACATCAGGGTTGGATATTTAAAGCGAAGTGTACGAGCAAGGTCCCTGCTTAGATATTCCGAAGGCGAATACTTGATGCCTTCTTCAAGTCTCACAACCGTAACTTCCTGTGTTCTCATGTCGATGCGCATATAGGCCGGTATGCCATTTCCTCGATTGTTCCACCATTTGAACACACCGCCGTAATTCAGATAGTTAACACGAACCGGTGAATCATTGTAATTAATCTGTGTTGAAGAATCACTTACCGTGAACTGACTGACAAGATCGGACAGTTCACCAAGTTTTCTATTTGCCAGATTGTTGGAAGAATCTTCATCGAGAAGCGGAATCTGATCCCATGAGATTTCCGATACTTCAGCAGAGAAATCTCCCTCTTCAATCTTCAACAGATTTGCATAATCCTTAGCGCGAAAGAGTTTCCAGCCAATAATGCTGCCAATCAGCACAAATGCAATCAGCGCAATCACAATCCAGAAAACCACTGGCAGATGCTTTCGGAAATAATTCACATATCCCTTTGCTTCATCCGTTCTGAAACCGCCAAGGAATATCATGGAAATACTGAAGACAATGCAAATCCAGAATACAAACCAATAGAAACCAGCATCATGAATGTTCAAAGCCGGCAATTGAAAATAGAAGTATACAAATCCAAATATTGCTGTTACCAGCAGACTGATCAATACTCTAGTCACCGGTGTTCCCTTCGGTGCTTTTGGTTTCACTGGTTCTATTGGTGCCTGTGGTCTTGGCGCCGATGTTCCAGCCTGATCACCCATAAAAGCAGCACCTCCGGGACCAAGCAGCATTCTAATAAGAAAATTCATAGTATGGTTTCCTTTCAAAATGATTCATTTATAATGCATACTATACTTGCAAAGACTCCTGAATGTAAATACAGCTTCTTGACGAATTGAATTTATCGTCCTAATATAATAGCATGCTATTGAACGGAGGCATATATGATACAGACAGATGACTGCGGACTGCTGATCAAGCAGCTCAGTGACAGAATGGCTAGACAGGCTAACAATGAACTTAGGGAAGATGATATGACATTTACACAGATGCGCTATATTGAATATCTGTGTGAACAGAAGAACACTCCAATCCGCTTTAAAAAACTCGAAGCCTACTTTGAAGTCTCTCAGCCAACCGTTGTAGGCGTTATCAGGAGATTGGAAGAAAAAGGACTTGTGGCTGTGCGGATATGTGCAGATGACAGCAAAGCAAAAGAAGCCTACCTGACGGCAAAGGGCATGAGGTTTCATGAACTTGCTGAAGGCCGAAGAGCCCATATGGAAGAATTCATTCTTGAAAGTCTCAATGCAAAAGAGAAGAAAGAATTCAAGAGACTTCTGAAAAAAGTCTGCAGCCAGACAAAGCAGATGTAGACACACTCCTGATCAGTACACACTGATGAGGCATTTCTTTGAATTGTTCAATAGCGTGCTATCATGAAGGATATTAGTTATGCATTCAAACACAGCAGAAAACAGTTTCACATCCGGTTCCATTCCAAAAGCAGTCCTTAGCAATATTGTTCCAGCCGTCATCGCAATGATCATGGTTCTGATTTACAACCTGGCGGATACTTTGTTTATCGGCATGACCGGGAATGACTACATGGTGGCCGCTGTATCTCTTGCAACACCTGTATTCCTGATCTTCATGTCACTTGGCACGCTGTTTGGCATGGGCGGCACATCTGTTATTTCTCGTGCTCTTGGAGAAGGCAGAACAGAGTATGCCAAGAAGGTTTCTGCTTTCTGCATGTGGGCTTGTGTCATCGTCGGTGCCGCATGCATGCTGTTCCTATGGATATTCATGGATCAGATACTAGTCTGGCTGGGAACTAGTGCAGATACAGTTGAATACACACGCACCTATCTGACAATAGTCGCATCCTGCGGAATTTTCTCTTTGCTGAGCAACTGCTATTCAAACATCATCCGTGCCGAAGGAAAATCCACCATTGCCATGACTGGAACTCTGATTGGGAATCTCTTGAACTGCATTCTTGATCCGCTGATGATTATTGTTTTCAAATGGAATATTGCAGGTGCCGCTATTGCTACAGTTATCGGCAATGCCGTTGCAGCATTGTACTATCTGATTTATTTCTTCAGAAAGCAGTCTTCACTGAGTATCAGTCTGAAGGACTTCAGCATGTCGGATCACATATGTACAGGTGTCCTTGCCATTGGCATTCCCGCTTCATTAGGAAGTCTTTTGATGAGTATTTCGCAGATGATCACAAACAGTCTTATGGCACAGTATTCAGATATGGCAGTTGCCGCCTATGGAGTAGCTGCAAAAGTATTGATGATCGTTGCATTGATTGGAGTTGGCATTGGTCAAGGCATTCAGCCTCTGTTTGGCTATTGCTATGGTGCTAAAAACAAGAAGCGCTTTCAATCTGCATTGCGCTTCTCTCTTGGTGTTGGACTGCTGGCCTGTACTGTACTGACCGTTCTCTGCTATCTGTTTGCACCATCTATTGTTTCCGTTTTTCTGACCGATTCCGCAGCCTTGGAATATGCTGTGCGCTTCTCGCGCATTATGCTGACAACCTCCTGGCTGTTTGGCGTCTACTATGTTCTGATCAATTCAATGCAGGCAGTTGGTGCTGCATTTCCATCCTTCATTGCCTCGGTCTGCCGGCAGGGATTCATATATATTCCAGCCGTCTTCATACTGCAGGCAGCAATCGGCATGAACGGACTGGTATGGGCCCAGCCTGCTGCGGACGTACTGTCTTTGATCATTACTGCAGTCTTATATTTTTACACGATGAAAAAAAGATTCATCTGATACCTTTGTGACACATTGCATACTTCAATGATTCAAAAGAAACCAGCAGATTGTCATATCTCTGCTGGCTTTATTCTTTTTCAGTCTTTCTTTTTCTTTATCACGATTGCAATGATGACCGCTGCAACCACAGCAACTGCAATCAATGCTGCATCTGTGTTCTGTGACTTTGTACCGACTTCTGAAGTTTCCGCCGATGCGCTTGCACTAGGCTCTGCCGTTGGCTCTGCATCTGTACTGTTGGAAGCAAAGGATGTGCTTGTTCCGTAAAATGCATCAAATGCTGTACGATCAATAAAGTCACTGCTCAATGCATTGCTGTCATCTGTAACAATTGCTGTGCTGTAAGTGCCATTGACTGTGACTGTTATATCACTGTCACCGTCCACCACCGTTTCACAATTGGCAGCAATCGTGACTGTTTTTCCTTCACTGTCAACAATCTGTGCGCCTTCTTCTGCATTCAGATTGCTTACAGTAGAATCCGCTGTTACTACCCACTTTGAATCAGCACTCACATTTACTGCAATCGGTGCTTCTGTCACATTGGTATTGACTGCATTTTCTGAAATGGAAGTAGATCCTGTATATACCGATCCTTCAAGCAGATAGAGATTCAGACTGCTGATTGTATCTACATCAATATCGCCATTCAGTGTCTCATTCAGTGCTGTAAATGATACCTCCGCGCCATTGCTGCCGGCCGTACCCCAGTTGTTGGAATCATTTCCCTGCACTGCCATGAGCAGTGCATTGTCACTGTCAAAATCAAGAACTGTGTCACTCAGCACAACATTGGCACTGGTGTTTGTAAAGTAGAACATTGCTCCGCTTTTGATCGCGCTCTTCAATGTTGAATTGCTGGCTTCAAAACTTGCTGTTTCTCCTGTAGTCGATTCAGCATCGCCGGAAGTGGACTGATAGATAATAATTCCATCTGCCATTGGATCACTGGCCGTTTTTTCTGTATTTGTACTGGTCAATTCCGAGCTGTAGATCAGAATCGTATTCAATCCTTCCATGCCGGCAATCTGACTGCCTGAAGAAGTGCCTGTAACATTTGATACTTCTATATCACCTGTTGAGTAAAGCAATGGTGAACCGGATCCAGCAGTATTCAATGTACTGTTGGTGAGGGAGATGGATCCTCCGCCGCGATCTGTCGCAGCAGAAGCAGAGTGATCTCCCTGTGTAGAAATAGTCATATCATTGGCCACAATGGTTCCGCCATACGTTGCGTCCAGTCCTCTTGAATTGCCAGCGGAGGTTGTGATGGTATCGCTATTGGCATAAACGGTCCCGCCGTCAGTCGCAAACATGGCATTGCTGCCTTCACTTGACGCATTCAATTTGCTATTGGCAATATAGGCAAATGAACCATCATTGACAGATAGCAGTATTGAGTTTATTCCATAGAAATTGCAGTTATCCCCATTGGTATCATCTCCCGATTTTTCCAATGTCCCATTGGTAATCTTCAGTGTTCCGCCATTCTGTACCAGAGCTGCATTCTGATCTGCTTCAGATGCCGTACTGGTTTCTGCGTCACTTGTTACTTCTTCGCCATCTGCAGTCAATGCTCCGCTAAGAGTCCCGGTATAGTCATATGTCATTGTATTGGCACCGCCGCCCTGTCCGCCTTGCGGCATTCCACCGGTTGGAGCTTCACCACCCGGTGCGCCGCCTGCTGGTGCACTGCCTGTCGGCGGTTCATTGCCCTGTTCTTTAGTGCCTGTATCCGGCGATGCAGTTGCGTCACCTTCTGCATATACATTGACTGCACTGGAAGTGCCTAGAACCAATGTCATGCATATTGCCAATGCTTTCAGCTGTTTCTTCATAAACCATTGCCTCCTTGACGCATAAACAATAGAACCCGTATACGTAAGGCAGGTGTCACTTATATGAACTTCATGTGAATTCCATCATCCGTGATGGATTCAGTCCACCAGAATTATTTTCTTTGACTGTTCATTCAGTTCATTCACTTCATCCTTAACACGGTTCAGCATTTTCTCTGTAAATGCTATTCCAGCATTGTTCTTATCAAGCAGTCTGATTTCTGCATCCAGATAGTAATGAAGTGCTGCATTGATATTCTCTGCTGTTCCTATGCCGTTTTTATAGCAGTCTGCCAGGCGCATAGCCGCATCTCCGCTGTACAAATAATTATCATCACAGGCAATATCATATGCTTCTTTATATAATCTGAAAGCAACTGTTTCGTTCTTCTCCACATAATAGCCATTCTTATGCATATCGCCCAGTTTATACAGACAGATACAGGACTTTGAAAGAGAATATGCCAATGAAAAGCACTTATATGCCTCTTCAAAACTCTTTGAACAGCCCTTGCCGTAGTAGAAGCAGTATCCAAGATTCTCAATGGCAATTGCATTGCCATATTCTTCTGCTTTCGAATAGTACTGAATGGCCTTTTCATAATCCACGTCGAAACAATCACCCGTATAATACTTAGCACCCAGTTCATTCAGCAATTTACCTGCAAGTTCATTTTGAAATGCATTTCTGCATCTTTCAATCATATACTCCAGCATCATCACTTCTATCTTTTCAAATTCTTCATCTGCCGGTCCATATACAGCCTCAGCTTCACAAAACTCAGAAAGCAGGTCTTCATAGCAGGAAATCTTGCCCATTTTCTCTGTGATCTTTTCTAGGATTGACTTTTCCTCTTCGTCATCCAAACCATTCAGTTCCTGTTTGATCTTTTCCAGTTTCTCATTGTTTTCCATATTATATTTTCCTATTCCTTTGACTCCATTATAAGCAAACCTCCACATATAAGTGAAGGTCCTATTTATCATTGAATTGTATCAGAAGCATCATCCGCAAACTTCTTCATTGTCCAGTCATCGTCATTCAGCATCCATTGTTCTGGGTCTGCACTCTGAAACAGGAATGCCAGTTTTCTGCCGCTCAATTCGTTTTTTCTGACTGGGCTGAAGAAGTGATCAAGAAGAGTGCGCACTGCTCCGGACATGCTGTACCAGTACATCGGTGAGTCCAGCACAGCTATATCGGTTTCCTTTACTGCACGCAGCAATTAATTGAACTGACCGCCCTCTGCTGTCGGACCACATGTATTGATATAATAATCCGCAAGAATCAAAGCCGTATATTCTTTGTCTTTCAGTACTATCTCTGCAAGCTTTGCGGTATTTCCGTATTGTCTAGGACTTCCATTGATGAATACGTATTTCATTGTCATTCTCTCTCTTCCCTATTTCTGTGCATTGAATACAGGTTTGAAGTTCAGATAGCCTTCCAGCATGGACTGGGTCTTATTGTAGTATCTTGTATTCTTATTGAGTGATGCAATGCGGTTCATCTCTTCCTCAGTCAGTTTGAAATCAAATAAATCAATATTGTCTTTGATATGAGCCGGATTTTTAGATCCTGGAATGACAATGAATTCATTTTGAATATGCCATCTCAGAATCACCTGCGCAGATGTCTTATGATACTTTGATGCCAGTTCCGTAAATACTGTCTCATTCATCAAAGATGCATCGCCATGCCCCAGCGGATACCAGGACATGATCTTTGCACCGATTGTATTCAGATATTCTTTCAGTTCATTCTGTGGGTAATACGGATGTGCTTCTACCTGAATAACAGATGGAAGAATCTCTGTCTTTGCGACCACTTCTCTGACCTGATCAATAGAAAAGTTGGAGAGTCCAAGTGATCTGATCTTTCCTGCTTTGACTGCTTTTTCCATAGCCTTATAGGCATGGATATAATCTCCGATCGGCTGATGAAGGAATAAGAGATCAACATAATCTGTATCCAGTCTCTTCAGTGTCTCATCAATTGCCTCTTCTGCAGTGCTGTAGATACTTGGCCAGAGTTTTGTCGACAGAAAGATATCTTCTCTATTCTTCCCTGATGCTTTGATTCCTCTGCCTATTGCCTTTTCATTCATATATGCATTGGCTGTATCAATCAATGTATACCCATTATGAATGGCAGATATAACTGCATTCTGTGCATCGTCCGGCTCCAAGAGAAATGTTCCAAGTCCTGCTGAAGGTATTTCTGCTGTAGTGTTCAGTCTGATATATTCCATTTTAAGCCCTCCTGTGTAAGAAGTATCTTCCTTCTCTATCTGTAATATATCTCCGGTTTTTCAAACTGAACAATGCCAATTCTGTATATCAGTATGTG
>CALEMD010000100.1 GCA_937902945.1 uncultured Erysipelotrichaceae bacterium
GCTGCTTTTTATCTTTGTTCCATTGACCAGCACAAAACCCTGTTTGATCAATTCCTGAATACGGCTTCTGGAAAGCTCCGTATTCAGACTGAGATACTTATCAATTCTCTCTCCTGCTTCTTCAGCAAGATATGTTTCGTGTATCATTTTCTTTCTTCCTGTCTTCTAATAATGCTGCAATAATGAATAAACCTACGCCTATGCAAAGAGCACTGTCCGCCACATTGAACACCGGAAAATCATATCCGAGTATATAGAAGTGAAGAAAATCGCGAACATATCCGAATGCCAATCGATCAAACAGGTTTCCAGCCGCACCGGAGATAATCAAAGATACAGCGATCTGTTCAAGCTTTCTGATCTTTGCTTTATTCTTGAATAGATAATATAGAGCACCGACAATTACAGCGGCGGCCAGCAGTGAAAGAAAAGTCTGTTTGCCAGATAGAATATTCCATGCGGCACCATCATTCTTTACATACGTTATATAGAAAAAACCTGGTATGACCGGTGTATCTGCATGCAGTGCAACGGTTGTCTGAATCCAATATTTTGTTATCTGATCAGCGATCAGCACTGCTGCCATAATCAATATATTCATGCATTCTCCTAAAACTGCTGCGTATACAGAGCGAAAGGTTCAAGTTCAAATGGTTCGTATTTTTTGCATAGTTTGGTATAAGCAGCACTGTAGCTTCTTTCATCATAGATATTGAGCTTTCTCTGCTGCAGAATACGTTTCATTCCTTTTGTAAATTCCTTGTTGAATGTTCCCTTGCGAATCGCTTTGATTGTATTCGTATCATCAATCAGAAGCAGGTTCATCTGGTAGGGCTCACTGTCCTTAAAGGAATTCATCAGATCCTTTGTTGCATCAAGCAGACAGAATGGGACATCGCTTGTTTCCATACAATCGTGAATCTGAACAAGAAAAGCATCAATAATTCCCTTCTGTATGAATGATACAGTGATTCCTTTTGTTTCAGCATTTCGAATTTCTTCAAGCTGCCACAATGTATCCTTGATCATGAAGATCCAGGTATGATCTGCATAGTCGAGCCAGATACCATTTTCACTGTCCAAATCAAGTTTCTGATTAACATAATATCGAATCATTCTCTACCTCTTATATCGCTGTAATTCTAGCAGGAATGGACAGATATGACAAACAAAAACACCTGCTGTCTGAAGACCTGGTGCCAGATGTCTTTGTCAATTCGGATTATGCTTTATGTCTGATGTAGGCAAATAACTTAGTGATTTCAACAACAGCAACAGGAATGAAAGCCATTCCTATGCAAATGAATAGATAATCAATGCTGAGTGGTACAAGCGTGAATATCTCATTGAAGAACGGAACATACATAACTGTAAACTGCAGTGTCAGTCCAATCAGCAGCGAGTACCAAAGATACTTATTTGAGAAAACCTGCCTGCTGAATACAGAGTGCTGGCTCTTAATGCTGAATGCATGCAGGAGTTCTGTCGTTGACAGAGTGAAGAATGCCATCGTCATGCCAAGTTCATGTGACACGCCATTGCCTAAGAGGTATGCAGCAAGCACGGTTGTTCCTATCAGAAGTCC
>CALEMD010000101.1 GCA_937902945.1 uncultured Erysipelotrichaceae bacterium
ATCTATGACAGTTAAGAAGAAAAAGAAACACAGACGGTATAAGCTTGTATGGCCTAAGAGTGAACATAAAGGCCCGCATCGCCATATCCGCAAATCTGTGCTGATCGGCTTTATTGTCATTGTCCTTGGCATAGCTGCTTTGATCACTGTCCCGAAAATCGTAGATGATTCAAAACTGAAGGGACTCGGCTACGACAAAACAGAAATCAAAGCGATCCGTTCCTTAAAACTGAAGGACACGATTCTCGATAACAAATATTATTCTGATTATCTTGCCCAGTCATTGAAAGATGGAACAGTAAACACAGACTATCTTGAACTCTACACAGTAGTATCCTCTGACAGAGGTCTCAGCAATCAGGATTTTCTCTTATACAGCCGCTTAGCTGATAAAGGCTATGAACCGGTACAGATCCTGAATCTGTTTTCTAAGCTTCGTTTTTGGGAAATCACGCCTCTGCTGGTATTTGATTATCAGTATGATGAGACCGGCTATATCAAAGACTGCCAGGATCATGCGGATACCAACAGTCAGGATTCCTTCTCTTTGACAAAGAGCTACTATACGCACTACGGTACAACCTTGCCTGTTGAAGATACCGGGGCAGTGAACATGCTGGTGAATAAAACCTACTACCTGCCGGAAACCTACGAGCCACCCGGTCTTACAGACCTGTCTATTCAATACGCTTCCGAAGGAAGGCAGCTTGCTTCTGTTGCGGCAGATGCACTGTATACATGGGCAGATGCAGGAATTGCAGTCGGTGTCAGATTCTATGCGGCCAGTGCTTATCGTTCCTATGCTTCACAGGAAAGCATCTATAACAGCTATCTCTCTTCTATGGGCCAGGAACAGACCGATGCTTTAAGTGCTAGAACCGGCTATTCAGAACATCAGACTGGCTATACAGTGGATATTGCGGCAGTAGGCGAAGATGACAAACCCGAATACAAAGATACCAATGCATATGTGTGGACTTCCAATAACTGCCAGGACTATGGCTGGATCCTAAGATATCCAGAAGGAAAGACTTCTATCACCGGCTATGAATTTGAATCATGGCACTACAGATATCTAGGAGTTGACCTTGCAAAAGCCGTCACTGACAGCAAACTGACGTATGACGAATACTACTGCCTGTATCTGAAAGGCTGGGATGACGAAGCCAACAAGCCATCTCAGGCTATACTGAATGCAACAAGCTACAGCTATACCGCAGAGCCTTCTGCCTCACCGGAAACAACAGCCTCTGCACAGTAGATTTAAATGGCACCACTGCCCAAAAGCAGTGATGCCATTTTTAGATTATTCAAAGTGCTGTTTTACAGTTATACAAGTCCAGCAATCTGAGCTGCCAGTTCATCAATCTGAATACCATTAGCAGCGTTGATAACTTCTGTATAATGTTTCAATTCATCATTCATGCCAGAATACGCTCCAATAATGGAACCAGCAATTGCTGCAACTGTATCCGTGTCATAACCAATATTGACTGATTCAAGAACTGTCTCAATTGGATCGCCATTGCAGATCAGAATGATGCCAAATGCAGCAGGTACTGCTTCAGAAATATGAAGTCCAGTTCCAACCCAGTTATAGATTTTTTTCAGTCTTTCTTCTTTGCTTCCAGAATCAAAGGCAATCAGCATTGCCAGATGAATTCTCTCTGCAACATCAGGGCCTCCAACAATGTGAGCATGCTGCAATCCATAAGCTTTTCCTTTTTCGGCGCCACGAAGACCTGCTTCAACCAATCCATATAGATTAGCATCCGGTCTGAAACCATAAGCAATAGATGCTGCTGTTGCACATGCTCCAGCAAGCGAAAGCTGATTATCGTGTGTCACCATGGAAATCTTAATGGCATCTTCAATTGCTTTGTCTTCATCACACGGATGAAACAAACCTGCCGGTGAAATCTTCATTGCGGCTCCATTTGTAGCCTGACGCGCATAATCAATCACTTCATTTGATGCAGGCAGTATTTCATTCAGGTTTTTCGCTTGTATTCTTTTGATTGCCTGACGTGTTGTCGGCCCTGCAAAACGATTGAACCAATGTGGAATATTGGACCATTCAACCAGCATATTTTCTGCGCATTCTGTGGTAATCTCACCATGATTCTTTACGATTTCTTTAGCTAGGAGATATGTCTGTGAAAAATCGTCTGTAATCTCACCAGGCTTGTTTCCATAAGCAAATGCTGTTTTATCTGGAGCAATAAACTCTCTTACTCCACCGTTATACTTTTCTCTAATTTGATTAAACGTTAGGTTTTCAGTCACTGCACCGATGGCGTCGCCAGCAGCTGAACAAGTCAGACTGGCAAGTATTTTATCATTTATTCTTCTGTTATCAGTCATTCATTGCACCAACCAATTTTTTAGCTTCCTTTTCCTGTGAAGCTGCACTAGCCTTGAATGCCGCTTTGAGGAATACATACCATAACGCTGTCAATACTGCGATCTGAATCAACTGAACAACCCCGCCCATTATTGAATTGGTTGTAATAATTCCACTGATAAATTCAGGTGTGGTCCAAGGCACTGAAACGCCTGTGCATGCAGGGCATAAACCAGTAACCATGAAAGCATACGCAATAAGTGTAGAAATGACAGGTGTCAAAAGCATCGGAATTAGAAATATTGGATTCAGCATTAATGGTAGCCCAA
>CALEMD010000102.1 GCA_937902945.1 uncultured Erysipelotrichaceae bacterium
AATAAGGAGCACAATCAAACGCTTCTGTCAATTAATGGTCAAACAGCCAATAATGACACTCCAGTCACTGTTGATCTGCAGTATGGGCTCAATCAAATACCGGTTACGGTAACAGCAGACGATAACTCAGGGTATTCCGCCACATATACTTTAAAGGTCACAAGAGAGCTAGCTCCTGCTGTGGAGAGCGAAAGCAACGATCCCGATCTTCAACTGGTAACCTTCCTTGATGCAAATGGCAGCACCGTCAAGGTTGAGTGGGTAGAGTATGGACATGATGCCACACCTCCTACGGGTTATGGTATATATACAGACTATACCAATGTAACCTCGCACAGAGACTTGAAGCCTGCTGCTATACAGGCAGGCAATGGATATACGGTTCCATGTACTGCTGATAAGTCATAATCAAATCACGAAGCGGCACTGACAATGCCGCTTTTACAATGGCTGTGCTAGAATGGACACCGTAGAAATGAGGAATGAAGATGAAACAGACTAGAAATTTTCCTTCTGTTCAGGTAACTCGCAAACAGGAAGCATCCCTGCATTCAGGTCATCCATGGGTTTATGCAGATGAAATACATACAGATACCTCGGCTTTTGAGAATGGCTGCCTGGTGGATGTCCTTTCTCTAAAGGGACAGTATTTGGGAACGGGGCTTTACAGTGAGAAATCATTGATAAGAATCCGTATTCTCAGCACCAATGCCAATGAGAAGTTTGATCGTGCTTTCTTTGCTAGAAGAGCTGCGTATGCATTGCAGTATAGAGAAGATGTGATGGCAGAACAGGATCTTGCCTGCTGCCGGCTGATTCATGGCGAAGCAGATGGACTGCCGGGACTGACCGTTGATCGATACAATGGAATACTAGTCAGTGAAGTGCTTTCCTATGGCATGGAACAGAGGAAAGAAATGATCTATGAGGAACTGATCAATCAGCTTGAGGCTAAGGGAAATAGAATTGAAGGAATCTTTGAACGCAATGAAGGTGCATTGCGTCTGAAGGAAGGATTGAATACCTATAAAGGCTGGTATGAACTGAAGGGAAGAACGCATCCTTCAGCCATTACTGTGATTGAAGAGAATGGACTGCAGTTTGAAGTGGACGTTGAAAATGGGCAGAAGACAGGGTATTTCCTTGATCAGAAAGACAACCGCATGGCAGTGCGCAGACTTGCGCATAGCAAGAAGGTTCTAGATTGCTGCACACATACAGGCTCTTTTGCCTTGAATGCCGCAAAGGGCGGTGCTGTTTCTGTCACAGCCATGGATATTTCTGCATCTGCTATAGAAATGGCACAGAAGAACGCAGAGCTGAATGGCATGAAAGACGCAGTGCATTTTGAAACAGGCGATATCTTTGAAGTGCTGCAGGCAAAAGCCGCGGCGCACGAGAAATATGATCTGATCATACTTGATCCTCCGGCTTTCACAAAAAGCCGCAAGACATTCCACAATGCCTGGATGGGATATGAATCTATCAATATGCAGGCAATGCGTTTATTGAATAGGGGCGGATACTTAGTGACAAACAGCTGCAGTCACTTTATGCCTAAAGATGAATTCATTAAAATGCTGAGCAGTGCAGCCGCAAAAATGAACGTTTCACTGCGTCTGGTAGCTGAAGAAAGGGCTTCTAAGGATCATCCGGTGCTGATCAATGTGCCGGAAACGGATTATCTGAAGTTCTTTATTGTACAGATTCTGTAAATCACATTATTTTACAAAGTTGTGACATAATGCTGAGTATTCCCTTTGTTACTATACTTATGCAGGAAGAATCCTGCGGGTGACAAAAGCTACCCCCCTTGGCGATTGTCATACTCCTTTCCCTAAAATAATGAGTTATAAGAAGAAAAGCGACCCCTTCGCTTTTTTTCTTTATCCCTTAACATAGTTAAATTTGTGCAAAACAGTTGCATATTTTAATACGCAGGCTATTATATCTATACAAGGCAAACAAAATGATCGATTTACTTATGCAGACTCGCCTGCTGAACATCGGGCTCGATATCTTCTCGTTTCTATGCATTTTTATCATGTTCCTTGGTTCAATCAGGAATATGTCACAGACATATGACATGGTGCTTTTTGCTAGAGTGAAGATCTGTTTCATGGTGGCAGCTATGGCAGATATGTTTTCGTGGATCTTCAATGCAGAACTTGGAAACATGGCAAGAACAGCCTTATATCTGTCAAATATGGTATTCCTGTTTGCAGAGTGTCTAGGCTTGGCAATGTGGTTTATGTATGTCCGATACCGTCTGACAGGGAATACATCCAGCAGGAAACAGTATCTTTCTTTCTGTGCTTTCTTTATCGTTCTTGCGGCAGTTCTGTTCAGTACCCCGATCAATGGCATATTCTTTACGCTTTCTGAAACAAATGTATATTCACGTACAGCCTGGACAGATGTCATGTCCATTTTTCAGATTATGCTGATGCTGTACGCTTCCTTTTCGTGCCTGCGGCAGAAAAGCAAAGAACAGCTGCCGGAAAGAAGAAAAGAGTGCGATACACTGGCTTTCTTTATATTTCCGCTGTTAATCGGAGGCCTGATACAGTTCTTTGAATTTGGACTGAATCTGATTATTCCATGCGGCACCATGGCTATTATCAGTGTTGATATAACATTGATGGGACAGAAAATACTGCAGGATCCTCTGACCGGATTGAATAACAGAGGAGCTTTGGATCGATATATACTGACAGTTGAACAGGATACAAGACGATTCTCTGAATCCATTGGCGTCATGATGATGGATATAGATGATTTCAAAGGAATCAATGATACATGCGGCCATGCGGCCGGAGACAAAGCCTTGGTTCTGTTCGCTGATACGCTGCGCAGATCCTGCAATAATACGGATGTGTTTATATGCCGCTATGGAGGAGATGAATTTGCCATAGTCGCAAGGAATATAGAAGAACCAAAACTGAATGCCATCAAGAAAAATCTGATAAAGAATCTTGAAGAAGTAAATCAGATAAAGGACAGAGGATTTGAACTGCATTCAAGTGTTGGCAGTGTGTATTTAGAGAAAATGCATGCGGCAAAGGTTATGGAACTGATCAAAAAGGCAGATCTTCAGCTGTATGAACAGAAGAAAGCAAAAAATGAATCCCCCGCTCATAATGGTTGAAAAAGCAAGCCGTTACAGCATGGAAACCTGCTGAACACTGTCTAAAATAGCCCTGAATTCGCTAAAATGTGCAAAAAATGGTACAATAAGAGAGGTTTCAGGACAGGAGGATTCAAATGTATAAAATAAATGATATCGTTATGTATCGCCGCGATGTATGCAAGGTGGTAGGCCGCCATAAAAGCGACTTCACCGGAGAGCAGTGCTATGTCCTGGTTCCGTATGGTCAGCAGGATGGTTCAGTGAAGATGCAGGTGCCGGTTTCCAACAAGGCAGGCCATCTGCGTGATCTTATTACAAAACCGGAGATACGCGATCTGATCAAATGCACGCCAACCGTTGAAGCTCTTGCAAGCAAGCCGGCGTCAGGATGTTGTCTTCGGTCTTCGTCTGCGTGTTGTATTGTGGGTTCTT
>CALEMD010000103.1 GCA_937902945.1 uncultured Erysipelotrichaceae bacterium
TCTTCATTAATCCTTCAATATCAGAAACTGACATGCAGAAGATTGAACAGTATCTTAACAGCCTTCTGCCTTCCTATGAGGGAGTTTTGAAACCACTTATTAGGGCACACAGCATTGATTGAATCTGCTTCATAGTTATGCTTTTTCTTTCAGTTATTTTTATACACACATAATCAATTAACTATTGAAAGGTAATAATCTAACTATGTCTATTAGCTCACTTGTAATGAAACGAATATTTTGGCATGGTTCGGAGACAATATGCCAGATATTGTTATCTATATCAATGTTCTAGATAACTATAAATCAAGAAGAATGTAAAATCTAAATTCATTACAACCAAATGTCATTTTAGTTGTTACAGCATTTGTTACATATGAGCTCAATTGCGAACCAAAAGGGCTTGGAAAAGTCTCATTAAAATCTTAGACGGACCTATTTGATATTTCTATAAGAAGACACTGCATGAGCTCGGATAATATGTTGGAAATGTCATCGATGATCATTCCAGTTTATTATTCTATATCAATCCTTTTCAGATTATCTACTGCTTCATCTGTTAAGTCATGATTGGCTGTTTTCATAGCAAGAACAATCCCACCAGCCAAAGGTCCTAATACTGGTTCGCTGACAGAACAGGAAATATCTTTCAATGTTTCAAGGAAAGGGTGCATAATATATTTTCCTGATTTAAATACCCCGCCAGAGTATGATATAAAAAGTGGTTTATCGAATACTCCGCGACTGTAAATTGCCTTTACAATTAAAGCCAATTCATCAGCCGCCTCCTTGAATATTTCTTTTGCTTCCTGATCACCACTTTCAGCAATATCAAATACGAGATGCGACAATGATCCAATTTTATCTCGATCACCATTCCATTGATTAATAACAACATCAATCATGTTTTCTGGACATTCTAGATCTAATCTCTGCATTACAGCTGAATACAGAACTGTCTTTGGTTTACGTCCATCTGCTTGTTTTGTAAAATGCTGAAGCAGTTTACAGCCGATCCAATAACCACTTCCTTCATCACCACCAAACAGATGATGCCATCCACCACTGCGAATCTGTGTTCCTATTACATCGATACCCAATCCAATAGATCCAGTTCCTGAAATGACATGTATTCCAGGCTTTCCAAGCAATGATCCTGCAATTGCATTTTCAGTATCATTCCCTACCATAATATTCTTTATTTTAAATTCTGATAGACTGTTTATAATCCCTGTTTTTACCAGTTCACTCTCTTTCGGAATATCGCCATATCCTGCAACCGCAATAAAACATCCATCAATTATCTCTTGCGAATTGTCATCATCTTTAAGACATTCTGTGATTCCGTCTCTTAACACATGAATAACAGTATCCAATCCGTTGACAATGTAATTTGTCGGTCCTAGTATCATTTTGGCAATACAGTTTCCCACACCATCAGTCAGTAAAAATGCTGTTTTGGTCCCGCCACCATCCACACTTAGATATCTCATATATTCTCTCCTACTTTTGTTCTCACTCTTCAAATTTCTTTACATCTATATCAAGCAATCGGCATGCATTTCGATAGTATACATCTCTCAGAACATCTGCTGTCAGTCCCAGTCCATATATTGACCATCTTCCCTGCCCTGGAGCATCACCAAAGGGCTGATAAGAAAAATACTCATCTTCTGACTCAAGAAATCGATACGTAATTTCATGCCAACCGAGATTCATAGGAGTTGTATCTGTTCCAAACAGTATCTGTGTTGAATAGTTTTCGAACATCTTCCGAGCACTATATGGAACTCTTCCCAATTCTGCAACCCGAGCTGAGATATCAATATTCATATTGGGATATTTTCTAAGCTGATCCTGTACCCATGATAGATTTTCTGCATAACTTCCAACATGAGCAATTATGAACTTTGTTTCTGGATAAAGACGTATGGTATTTTCCTGCATTTCTATTAATTCATTAAAACTCATATACTTGTTGTGATCCGAGAAATCCCAGTCTTTATTCTGTGACAGTTCTTCATATCGTTCATTAACTGCATTTGTCGGTTTAAAAAATGCTGTAGGATCACCAATATGCATTAAAACAGGAATATTCAGTTCAGCTGCTGTATTGAAAATCACACTGCATTTTGGATCATCTGTTCTAATTGGCTTCCCATGTTTATCATGCTTATACAGAGAAATATCTTTCCAAAGCTTGATACCGCGTGCGCCTTTTCTATAAGATTCCAAGATTAAAGATTTGGTTAATTCCGAAAATTTTGGATCATCATAATGATCAAAATCAATCCACATGAAATTGATAAAAAAATCATTGAATCCCCCGATCTTCTCTTTCATTTGAATGAGCTCTTCACCATAGAAGCCATCCAAATTGACAGCCATACGAACACCGCATTTTCTTAAGTACTTCACATACTCTTCCGTAGAATATTTTAATGCATAATCCTGTCCAAGAAGCAGCTTTCCCATATGTGTATGAATGTCAAAGACAGGAAAACAAGGCTTTTGAACCAATGTTTGCTTTACAATCGCTTCGCTAATTGGAGCATATTCTTCCAATCTCATTAAAATATGGTCACTCCAGTTTCCTTATCAAATATGTGACATTTATCTAAATCAAACGCAATATCAATATGCTCTGGCCTATCTTCCATGATTCTCAGGGAAACACGCATTGTCAATTCCGTTCCTTCAATATTCCCATGAAGTATGTATTCATTCCCCAACATTTCATGAACTTCGATATTATATTGAAATCTAGCACTAGGATACGTTTCTTTGACAATATCTTCCGCGTAAATGTCTTCCGGTCTAATTCCAAAGATCAGATCTTTATCCTTATATTTTTCGAGTTTTGCACACTGAAACAGAGGCAATTCTATAATTCTGCCATTATTCAGTGTTAGTTTTTTATCACTGTAATGAGCATCGATCAGATTGATCTGTGGGCTTCCTAAGAAACCAGCCACAAACAGATTGGCAGGATTTGAATAAACATACTCTGGAGTTCCTACCTGTTGAATGTATCCTTTATCCATAACCACAATTCTATCTGCCATTGTCATGGCTTCAGTCTGATCATGGGTTACATAAATTGTTGTAGCCCCTATATTTTTATGCAGACGGATCAATTCTGTACGCATCAAAATACGCAGCTTTGCATCTAGGTTAGAAAGCGGTTCGTCCATTAAAAACACTTTTGCATTCCGAACAATTGCTCGTCCTAAAGCAACACGCTGTCTTTGTCCTCCGGATAATTCCTTCGGTCTTCTATCACGATACTCTTCAATTCCAAGCAGTTTGGCTGCATCCTTGACTTTCTTATCAATTTCCGATTTCTCAAACTTCTGATTTTCCAAAGAAAACGACAGATTCTGATATACCGTCATATGTGGATATAGTGCATAGTTCTGAAATACCATCGCAATGTTCCTTTTCTTTGCATCCACATTTGTCATTTCTTCATCATCAATATAAAGCTCTCCGGATGAAATATCTTCCAGTCCTGCAATCATCCTAAGAGTAGTCGTTTTTCCGCATCCAGATGGTCCAACAAAGACAATAAACTCTTTATCCTTTATATCTAAATTGAAATCGAATACTGCCTGTACGTTGTTATCATAAATCTTATTCACATTAACAAGTTTTACGTTTGCCATTTTATCCTCCTACTTATTTCATCCCAGTCATTGCAATTCCCTTGATAAATTGTTTTTGGAAAATAGCGAAGACGAGTGACGCTGGAATCATTATGAGTGATGCAGCTGCCATAGTTGCGGACAGATCCGACATATGCTGCGAACTGAAATATGATAATGCCAATGGCAAAGTCATATTCTTTGAACTGTTCAGCATAATCAACGGTGTAAGATAATCATTCCAGATCCCTAAGAATGTAAATATAGTGAGACTTCCAAGTGCCGGTCTTATAGTAGGAAGAACAATTTTATAATAGATTTTGAAATCCGATGCATAATCCAGTCGTGCACTTTCAAATAGTTCCTTCGGTATTTCATCTACATACTGCTTGCACAGAAATATACCGAAAGCATTGATAAATGTAGGAACAATCAGTGAAATAATCTTGTCATACCATCCTAAACCTGATATCAACAAAAAATTAGGAATCATCAATGCTGTTGATGGCACCATCATCGTGGCAAGTATCACCCAGAAAAAAGCAGCGTTTAGTTTAAACTTGTACTTTGAAAGTATAAAACCAAGCAGTGAGCTGGTAAACAGAATGACAATAGTGTCTGTCACTGTAACCAAAAGACTGTTTCCAAACCAAGTGAAAAACGGAGATTCTGTTAGCACTTTATTATAACCCGATAGTGTAAACTTCAGTGGCAGCAAATGATTTGGATCCAACAAGATTTCTTTCGTTGACTTAAACGAATTGGATAGCATCCAAAAATATGGCATAAGAAATATGACGGAAATAATAATTAGCACGGCAAATGATATTGCGGCCCTTTTGTTGATTTTATGCTTTCTATTTGTTTTATTTTTCATATCAATATTCCCAGTTAACCTTTGTACGTCGCTGTTCCAGAAACGAAACAACCAGTATAATCAGAAACAGAATCATTGAAACCGCAGAAGCATAACCCATATCTTTGTATTCAAATGCCATTTTATATATATACCTTGAAAGGACCAGACCAGAATTCTGAGGCCCATCTTTCTCAATCAGAACTGAGAATTGTGCAAACATCTGAAAGTGGCTGATTAATGTCTGAACAATGACAAATTGAAACGTTCTGCCCAGCAGAGGCCATGTGATTTTCCAAAATTTTCTTTTTTCACTGGTTCCGTCAAGATCTGCAGCCTCATATACGTAACTAGGGATACCATCCATACCTGCAGAAAACAGGATTGTATTATATCCGACATCTACCCATAAGGTATAGATAATCACGGAAATCATCAGTATCTGCGGATCTCCGAGCCAATTAACACTGCTGATTCCAACACTTTTTAAAACCATGTTCAATAATCCGCTGACAGTTGGATATATAGATCTCTTAAACACAACAGAAGTGGCAACCATAGGAGCTATGCATGGAAGAAAGAAGATCATTCTGAATGCATTCTTAACTCTTGTTGACTTAAAACGGCTGATCATGCGCGCCAAAAATAATGAGAGTCCAATATTAAGTACCACTGTTGTTAAAACAAATATCAGAGTATTCTTTAATGCAGTACGAAATTCAGCATCACTGAACAATCTAATATAGTTGTCAAATCCGACAAACGTGTTTTCACTTCTAAGTGGATTGTAGTTATAGAAAGAAATAACCAGCCCTACGATTATTGGAATAACAATAAACACGAATAATTGAAGTATTGCCGGGATCATTACCGCCCTGACAAATTTTTTATTTTTCATTTTATCTCCAATCGAAGTTTGGGTAAGGTATTGTCCTTACCCAAACTGCTAGTTATGTTAATTATTGATTCTTATTGCATTGAGCTCGTCTTCGAGAACGGTCATAGTTTCATCAATAGTTGTATACTTTCCAGAGCAATAATCCACAAATACTGTGTTAATTGTTTCCTTGAGTCGATCTGTATTCAAGTAACCGATGAATTGTGCCCCATCAAGAATGTTGAAGAGAATACTTGCATAAGGCATCTGTTCTAGCAGTGTTTCATTATTTGCCAGACTTTTCTTAGAAGGTATCTGTGTACAGTCGATATTGTGTTGCAGCATTACATCATCTTGATATACATATTTTATAAATTTCAATGCCGCTTCCTGTTCTGCACAGGATTCATTGATTGCCAGAGCCCACCCAGTTTCTGCTGCAAACTTGTGTTCGGTTGAATACCAAGGCAACGCAACATAATCGAAATCTGTTCCTAAGGTCAATTCAAATGACTCAACACCTTCAGAAATTGTCCAAGGTCCGCGTGGCACCATTAACGCACGATTTGCATACAATTGCTGATATCCTTCCAATTCAGCACCGCCGTTCAGTCCTTCAAGATTTGTAACACCATCCACAATCACTAGATCCGTTAGTTCCTGAAATGCTTTTTTAGCTTCAGGAGTATTTACATTAAAGGATCCATCCTCATTTAGATAATTGCTTCCCTGCTGTAAAATCATAGACAGGAACAGGTATGGAACAGAATCCCAGTTAACAAAGTCAAATCCTTTTACACTAAATACGTCCCCTTCTTTTTTGGATCCGGCTTCAGCAGTTTTTACCAACTGGTCCCATGTTTCAGGTATTTGCAGATTGTATTCTTTAAGCAGATTCAGATTAACCAACATACCTCCATATTCAATATTGAATTCCAATGGCATACCATATAGTTTTCCATCACTCATCAAAGCACCATAAGTTGCAGGATATGTCTCATCTTCAATTTGAGAAGCAAAATCATCAGGTAATGCCATCAGTGCACCGGAAGGAGCATAATCAATTCCCCATCCTCCCCAAATTTCATAAATATCTGCTC
>CALEMD010000104.1 GCA_937902945.1 uncultured Erysipelotrichaceae bacterium
ATCCAGGTGTTTCAGGGAACAGACGGCCTCGCTAAGAACAATACCAAAACTAGGCTGCTTGGACATCCAATGGAACTGGGACTGTCGAAAGAAATTCTAGGCCGTACATTCAATGGCATAGGAAATCCGATTGATGGGCTTGGCGAAATCTATGCGGATCATTTTGAAGATGTGAATGGCAGACCTTTGAATCCTGTATCACGTCAGTATCCGCGCAACTATATATGCACAGGAATCTCTGCTATTGATGGTCTGAATACACTGATCAGAGGACAGAAACTGCCGATCTTTTCCGGCAGCGGTCTGCCGCATGACAAACTGGCTATACAGATAGTTCGTCAGGCAAAGCTGACAGGGGAAGGCAATGAGAATTTTGCCATTGTTTTCGGAGCTATGGGTGTCAAGAATGATGTGGCAGATATGTTCCGCCGTTCCTTTGAAGAAACCGGTGTTATGGAGAAGGTAAGCATGTTCATCAATCTGTCAGATGATCCAATTATTGAAAGAATGATGACACCTAGATGTGCATTGACAGCGGCAGAGTATCTCGCGTATGAATGCGGCATGAATGTGCTGGTTATTCTGACGGATATGACTTCCTACTGTGAAGCAGTGCGTGAGTATTCATCAAGCCGCGGGGAGATCCCTTCCCGAAAAGGCTTCCCAGGATACCTGTATTCCGATCTGGCATCACTGTATGAAAGAGCGGGCATTGTAAAAGGCGGAACGGGAAGTGTTACCCAGATTCCAATTCTGACTATGCCAAATGATGATATTACGCACCCTGTCCCAGATCTGACAGGCTATATAACAGAAGGACAGATTGTTCTTGATCGTGACCTTTATCTGAATGGCATCTACCCGCCAATCGGTGTGCTTGCATCTCTTTCCCGTCTTATGAAAGACGGCATTGGTGAAGGCTATACGCGCGCTGACCATCAGGATGTTGCCAATCAGCTGTTTGCCTCCTATGCGAAAGTGCTTGATGCAAGAAGCCTGGCAAGTGTAATCGGTGAAGATGAACTGTCAGAATTGGATAAGAAGTATATGGAATTCGGCCGCCGCTTTGAAAGCATTTTTGTTGGGCAGGGCTTTCATGCCAGCAGATCCATGATTGAAACTCTGAATCTTGGCTGGGCACTGCTTTCTACGCTTCCGAAGGATGCACTGGATCGTCTGGATCCGAAACTGATTCAGCAGAACTATGATCCAATCCATGCACAGAGAACCATTGAACTGGCTCTTCAGGAATCCAGATAATGAACGGCAGGGTTGTAGCAACCAAAGGGAACCTGATACATGTCAGAAAATCCTTGGCACTGGCACAGAATGGCTATGATCTGATGGACCGCAAAAGAAACATACTGATCAGAGAAATGATGCAGCTAGTAGACAAGGTTAAGATGCTGAGAAATGAAATATCCCAGGCATACTCTACTGGCTACTATCTGCTGCAGCAGGCAAATCTCAGCAGCGGAGTAATCGGCAGTCTGGCAAGACAGATCAAAGTTGAAAACAGTATTGAACTGACATTCCGCAGTGTTATGGGTGTTGAAGTTCCGACTATATTGTATAAAGCTCCGAAAGAACTCGCTGTTCCTTATGGACTCGAAGGCAGCAATTCTCGAATTGATGAAGCCTATATTCAATTTCAGAAGGTCAAGGAATTAACTTTGGTTTTAGCAGAAGTGGACAACAGTGTATGCCGACTTGCCAACGCCATACAGAAAACACAGAAGAGAGCAAATGCTCTGAAGAATATCGTCATACCTCAATATGAAGAACAGATCAAATTCATCAGTGATTCTCTTGAAGAAAAAGACCGTGAAGAGTTTGCAAGAATGAAGGTCATCAAAGCACAGAAGGAATCAGTAAAACAGTCAGAGGCGTGATGAATGAAGGCTTTTCAGCAATCTCGATAATTGCTTAACAATATGCAGGATGCTATAATGAAGCCGATCAAGGAGGAATTTCCTATGGGATTTAAAGATAAACTGCTTGGATTCGTCGCACCGGTAGATGAAGATGATGACGAAGATGAAGAGGAAGAACTCGAATATACGTCTAGCGAAGCTAAACCGCTGAGCGGATATGAAGCTGCGAAAACAAAAGTGAATAAAGTCTCCAGTGATACAAAAATGGTTCTGTTTGAGCCGCGCAGTTTTGAGGAAGCAGAAGAAATTGCCAGACATCTCAAGCAGAGAAGAGCGGCTGTTGTCAATCTGCACAGACTGCAGAGAGATTATGCACAGAGAACGATTGATTTTCTGACAGGAGTTGTGTTTGCGCTGGATGGAACCATTCAGAAGATTGGACACAATGTTATTCTCTGTACTCCGCGTTCCATTGGTGTAGATGGAGAAATATCTCTCGATAACGACGACGAGTAGTCATCAGATTCTGATTCAATAAATGAAGACTGTTTTGTGCATGCACAGAACGGTTTTTATTTGGCAGATGGAAATTATAAGTAAATTACTGAATAAAAAGTACGAACAAAAAAGCACTTCCAGTGATCTTTACTATGAAAAGGAAATTCTCGCAGAACGTTTTATTGGGAGGCTGTATGAAAAAATATCTAACTGCCATTATGTCTGTATTATTAAGCTGCACTATGCTCTTTGGCACAGTGCATATCACTTTCGCAGAGGGTGATGCAGATGAAACTGAAAATTCAGCACCTGAAGAAGCAATTGAAACGGAAGCAGAAACAGCAGCTGAGAGTGAAATCACAGAACCTGCTGTATCCTGCGCAGCAAATGCTGCTTATGATGAAGCGGAAGGTACCTGCGTATGTGCCGAGGGGTATGAAAATTACAGCGATGAAGCAGGATGCACTGCCATTCCGGCAGAACTAGTTACTGAACCCGAAGTATCGGCGGATAATCAAACGGAAAGTGAACCGGATGATTCATCCATAGAGAAAATACCAGAAGAAACTGACAGCAATGCTTCGGATGAAAGTTCGGCTGCTGCAGAATCTGTGCAGCTTGAAAGTCCTGCATTGACTGAGATTGCTTCGTATTCTTCCATGAACATAATCACTGTGCATTATGTATATGGCAATGGAGACAGTTCCGGTGCATCCGCTGCTGCTGATGAAGAATACCAGTTTACTTCCGATACCGTAGATATTTCATTTCCGACTATTGCCGGATTTACTCCGTTTGTAAATAACGGTTCTGGGCTTGAAACGGCTGTGTCCTATACAGCAAAGAGCAGCGG
>CALEMD010000105.1 GCA_937902945.1 uncultured Erysipelotrichaceae bacterium
CAGCTTCCCTACAAAGCTATGAAATTAACCCATTCTTCCTGATGAAGCCTCATTTATTCCGCCTGTTTTGAAAAAGTAACCAAGTTGAAGGTAAGCCAAATAGATTTGATTAGCTACAGAAGATTGGAAAAGCGAATTTAAGCACCGTTTGTTGAAAATGTTTGAAAAGGTATTATGTAGGGTGTAGCATAATCCTTAGTTAGGTGACCTCATCAAAAGGAGGATATGGAGATTATGGGGAAAATAATAGATATTAATAATAATGATGGAATTGTAATAATTGGTGAAAACGGTGCAGTAAGCGAAGTGCGGCTTGATGATTTAAACTTTGTCCCAATTGTTGGAGATGAAGTGGAAGTTTTTAAAAGTGAAACTAAAACTTATGTTACGAAGGTTCAAAAAGTAGAAACAATTTTAGGGCAAGATCATGGTATTAATATTAATCTCCAAAATACTCAAACTGCTCCTAACACATACATTGCAACTGGAAAAGTTGTAAGTAAGCTTGCTTATTGTTTACTTGCTTTTTTTCTAGGAGGAATCGGTGCTCACAAGTTTTATGCTGGCAAAATAGGAACTGGCATTATTTATTTATTATTTTGTTGGACATTTATACCTGCATTACTTGCTTTTATAGATTTTATAATTGGACTATGTAAGCATTCAGATGCCAATGGAAATATCATAGTATAAAATCAATAATACAGCTAATTTAAATTATTCTTAGCAGCACTAATAAATGTTAAACGAAAAGCAGTAGCAAAAATGACATGCTACAAAGCAGCATCGTATCAAGTCAAACACAAATAAAGCAAAGAAAAAAAACCGCCACCCAATTGGATGACGGTTATCTATATTTACTCATTATTTATAGTGCTTGATGTTTCTACTTCCGGCAATCCACCCAGCGACGTCAGAATTGACAGGACCGCTGATAGAGCGGCAGTGCTTGCCACCATTGCCCAATCAACTCCTCCCATTGTTGCCGTTGTTCCGATGGTGGCCACCGCAACCTGGCATGCCGTTTTGATAGCTCTGACAAGTGCTGCTGCAAACCACTTCTTCCAATACTCCTTATCTTTCATTAGCTCTCTCCTCTAATCCCGTCATTCGGGTTTCTAATGCTGTAACACGACGATCAATATCGCCGATCTGTCGTGATGAATCCTTAATGCTAGCTTTAATGTCCTTTACGTCGTCTTTAAGGTTGTCCACCGATTGGAGGACACGACCTGTCTGCTCAGCGTTTTTTGCGTTTCCTTTGCTAACTGTGTACAGATTTAAGCCAAATCCCAAAGCGGCGATTAGTAGTGATGCATATACAGGGTCTATCATCTTATGGACCCTCTCTTACATCATTTCATTAACTCTTGCCTGGACCTGATCATACAAATCGCCTAAAGCGTTTTTGCGATCATCGCCATTGCCAAACTCACCGGCAATTGCTCTGCGTGCTAAATCATCAATATCTGCTGCTGGCTGAGATGTTCTACCTGCAAGGATTTGATTAACTCTTGCCTGGACAGCGTCATAGTTGGAGCCTAATGCAGCTTTGCGGTCATCACCAGTTCCATACTGGCCAGCAATCACCGCATTGGCCAAAGCCTCAATATCAACTAATGGTTGTGAAGCTGGTTCGCCTCCACCTAAAACCTGATTAACTCTTGCCTGCACCGCGTTTGCATCATATCCGGCGTTGGTCAATGCGTTCATACGGTCACTACCATTTCCATAGGCTCCGGCAATGACTTCCTGTGCAATTTCATCAATGCTTTTTGTTGGCTGTGCTATAGGCTGGTTACCGCCTGTTGTAGGCTGTGGCTCGCCGTTAAGCTGTGTATTGACTGTCTGTGCTAGTTCAGCCATGCGATTGTGCAGTGGTTCGCCTGGGCATGTCGTGTTTGCAAACATTCTGTGCTCTGTAAGCGAACCGTTCGGTGTCCCATCATAATTAAGCGTAAATTTATGCCGTTTGCAGATGTCTACGCATAGGTTCACCAGGGCTTTCCAAGATGCATCGGAAATGTTCCAGTTCGCGTCACTGTCCGATACCTCGATAGTAATTGCGTTTTTGTCATTGTCCCAAGAGGATGAAGTCCATGCTCTGTTCTCCTCCTCAACGTTGCAGGCAATATCGCCATTAACCCCGATACAATAGTTGGCTGAACATTCTCTCGCCGTGTTAGCTAGATACGTTGCACAGTCTGCTCCACTCATTACTCCCGCCATGTGATGGGGCGTGATTTTGCAAACAGGATTGCCATTTCTTCCGTTACATTTGTCCGTTAAAATAACGTTATTTGTTAAACTTGAGTACATCACTTCACTCCCTCGGGCGTGTCTTCGCCCTTTCCATCGTTCAATTCTTTCTCTTCCTCTTCGTTCATTTTTTCTTCCTCTTTTCTATTTAATTAAATCGTTCTCCACGCACCCCAAGCACCGGCGTTGGATGCGCGTATATAAATGTTTGTATCATTGCCACACACTCCTATTTGAGTGCAATATAAATGATTGCCATCCGTTAATAAATTTATCCATGTAAAGTACCCATACGATTTTGGTGCATGTATAAGGATACTGCCTGCTCCAGAGAATATTCCGACTGATGTTATATTGTTAATATCACCTGTGCTTTTATAGTTGATAGTAAAGTCTGATTTGCTCAACTTGCTTGCTATCATCAGCAATATGTTTGTCGGTGCATGTCCAAGGTTAAGCATTTATGCCACCCTGCATGCACGCAAGGTTACTTTTTAGTAACCCCCCCCCCCGAACATTTTGAACGTTTTATTCATCTTGTTTTTCTCCTTTTCTAATACCTCTAATACCATCTGCCAATGGCTATCATATTTATGATAAATGTACAAGTATAATCATCTGGTCTAGCAATGTCAACGGATCCAGCATTAGAGTTTGTAATATTTTTAATTCGTACAATATATCCCATGTATGGAACACCAGCGCCACCATTCGTTACGTTAACGACAGGGGTATTGGTAAATGCAACCGGAAAAAGTCCCATATCAACAGCATACACATATTGCGATTGCCACGTTGATGAGCTTGCCAACGTTATGGTAACGGCTTTAAAACAAATTTGCGTACCGTCAGGATACCTAATCCAATTACCATTAGCATTACTTCCGCTTTTTACTTGACCGTGTCCGCTGTTAAACAATGCGACCACCGCCAATCTGATTCAGGGCGTTATGTGGTGCCCCCCCCGCTTATTATATGCTTGCATGTTTATTCTCCTTTATTTTAAGAAAGCATGTGCTTGTCCCCAAATATTAGTATCTTCAGAAGAAAAAATTGACCCAAGTTGAACCATTCCTGTAGTTCGCACATTACAGTCGATTGATCCAGATGAAGATGATGAATTAGTAAATAAAGCCGAAAAGCTATCAGATGTCGGAGTAATTATTTTTGATACATTAAATATGTCTAAGTCTACTCCAGCAACAACTGATACGTTGCTAATAGAAATGCTTACGTAAGCCTCATAATCGTTGTAATAGACAAAGCAACGGTCCGGTCTATACGTTATTGTTATATCTATTGGCGTTATGTAAACTTTCTTGAATCTAAATTTCTCGTTTGTATTATGCCCCTCTCCTTGCATTATCTCACCCCCTTCTGCCGTATCAACGTTACCGCCATATCTGACGTTGGCTGAGTTATAAAGTAAATTCTTACCGTTCCAGCACCGGTTAGATTTGCACCATAACAGTAGCTATCATAAGCTGTCTGGTTGCTCACATCTTGTGCAACAATGTCTTGTATGACAGTGTCTACTGTGATTGATGCATCCGCATAGTCATAGCAGTATGGGAATGTGCCAGATAGGAAATCCGTATTAGCGACCACCGATGCATGGGGAATGGTAATTGACTGCAACGTCAAGGCTTTATCATTGATTGCATTATCTGTTTCTGTTTTCAAATAATACAAATTCATGTCTGTTGTGCCACCCATAGAATCCCAGGATGATCCATTCCATGCATAATTGATATTGCTCTGATGAGTTGTCTCATCAGTTGTTACATTGTACATATCTCCCTTTGACGGATCAGTTGGCAGATCTGCGTATGTAGCAACTGTTCCCTTATATGTAATTGGATACATGCTCTTACGTTTATTTTCTACTTCTGTAATTGCGCCTTGGACATTCTGTGCATCAATTCCCACTGCAGATCCATCATAAGAAACATTGACACTATCCGCCAATTGTCCTAATAGGTGTTTCTTTGTAATTTGTTTAACATCTTCACTATCATTGACTATGATTTTCCCGGTGTCAGATAGTTGCTGGATCTCCTGGACTTCTGTTATTCGTCTATTAGCCATTTTTCACCACTCTTTCCATCAAGGATGCCATGTTACAACTCCATTTTTCTTTGTACATATTTGATACGTTGATTCTGCAGCTCCGCCAAAACAAACATTCCCATTGGTATCAATATCCAATATATAAGATGTTCCCTGTGCATTAACGCTATTAGATACCCCCATGCTTGGCTGTTTTGTATCATACAAATAGACAGATACTACATTAGTAATATCTGGATCATATGATCCTCCGAAAATAAGCTGGGATGATCCGGAAATTCCGCTGATGTTAATTGTTCCTTTGCTTGTTCCATCACATGTGACATTGATTCCTTTTCCTTGATTGTCAGAATAGACATATCTATCAACCGACCAACCGATCAAAACTTTGATATATGTTCCGGATTCACTAGCCGTTCCATCTTGCAAACAATGATATGCTTGCAGACTTTTTATAGTAGGTTTTACATACGCGAGTTTCCATGATGCTGTCAATGTAAGATTGTAATTTCCTGTAAATGATCCACCGGCAGCATATGTTTTACCATCAGATCCACTCCATGACACAAAATCATAAAGAGTTCTAGTTGGCTTTTTCGTGGTTATGGTAAGCGTTTGGCCGTATGTTTTAGTTTGATTGGAAGGAGTTCCTGTTCCGCCGTTTGCATTAAACGTTACTGTCCAAGTATTGATTTTCCATACGGCCGTAAGTTTTAATGCATAATTACCAGTAAATGATGCTTTTGCATTGTAGTTTTTACCATCGGATCCGCTCCAATACTGGAATGTATAACCAGTTCTACTTGATGCCGATGCTACGGTGCAGCTTATTCCGTATATCTTCGTCTGTGATCCAGGAGTACTGCCTCCTGCTCCGTCATACGATACTGTATATCTTGGATTGGCAGATGTTGATATCGTAACGGTTGCAGTTGCTGATCCACTAGGATATGTAGATTCACCATAGCAAGAAAAAGAAACGCTTTTTGCGCTTCCATCTGATCCATGACTAACGGTAATCGTATAGCTATCTAATACTTCATTGTAATTGCCTGGCACGGCGTATGGAGCACTTCTATCTCCACGTCCAGACAAATTGATATGTGAATCATCAGCATAAACGGTGTATGGCGAATCGTTGTAATAGCGTCCTTCAACTTTAATCGTTGATGTAGATCCATTATTTGACTGTTCTGATGCTGATACGCCAACTCCTACTCCGCCATATCCTGGATTGCCTATTTCGGCATAGACTGTTGCCATTTATTCACCTCCTCATTTATTAATATAGTTAAGGCTCAAATGGCCATTAGAGCGCATATGGAATTGATAATATCCGTCGCTGTCGATGCCATTATCAATGTTGAGAGCCGTGAAGAATTCAGCAGATGCGATATGCATCTCTTTGTTTGTTATGTATGCTACTTCAATTCCATTGTCATAAAATGATATCTTATCTGCTGACATTACCAGCTTCATTGATGCTGTATCGTTGCCGATCATAACTGATCCATCAGGTTGAACTGTGAAATATTCAGACAGGCCCATATGGAATATGCCATTATCCAGATCCCAGTAATTTACTCCTGTTTTATCCTGGATAACGCCCGCTTTCAGAATTGCTCCATTTAGTTCTCCAACATCCATGAAATTAGCAACGATATGACCGTCAGATGTGATTGCTGTTCCAAAGTTCCCAGTATATCCAGTTGAAGAATACCCTAGTCCTTCTTTGTTCCATCGCCAGATCTTTTGGCTGTCGTTAACATTAGGAGCATCCATGATATCAATTTCATCAGGAAATCCATCTCCATCAGAATCTCTCATTACAACGAATCCGCCTTTATTACCCGTTATGAGCTGAGTAGCCAATAGGATAGCTTTGTCCATTGCAGAATACTCAACTGCTGTATCCGTCTTTTTCTGAATATCTGATATTGTGGATGATATTGATGATTTAGCATCACCTATTTCGACAGAATCATATGAGTCAAGCAGTACATCCCATATTGTTTTGATACATTTTGCAGTGGCGTTTATCCCATATTTTTCAAAATAGATCGTCACTGTATCACATAGGTTAACCGCAGTATTAACTCCCTTTTGATACGATATCAAAATATTGTCTGTATTCGTTGTAAGGAATACTCCGCTGTTGTCGGTAAGATAGTCTGTATTGTCAGACGTATCATGCTGTATAAAAGATACTGTCAGATTTACTTCTGGGACTCCTACATTATTAGATTTGATATAAGATGCAGTCTTTTCATCAATCTGAGCAATGGTCGGTACTGTTTGAAAATCCTGGCTAAAATCAGCTGTAATGATCTTCGTAAAATCAAAGGTTCCTTCAACATTTACTAAATGGCCCTGAATGACAGTTCCATCTGCACTGGCATAATATCCGATGACTCCAGTATAGACATTGCTGCAGTTTTCTTCCTGCTTTAGTTCAGTAAGATTTTTCCCATATCTGATAACAACACCGCGATCTTCCCCGCGACTGTTTTCTAGCGAAATATTGAATTTATTGTAATGATATTCGCCACCATAAATATCTAATAAAGATCCTGTTTTACCGCCCATACAGGATCTAATTGATGATGGTACTGTTACATTAAAAGCGGCCGCCGTTGATCGAGTTGAACTAAAGTTAAAGGGACAGCTTGAAATACTGTTTCCAGTCAATCCTGATAATGCCTGCTGTATTCCTAATGCAGTAAATGGTGTACAAACATAGCCGCTGAGATCATAGGATATATGTCTGCAGTTAACAGTTACAATTCCATCTAATGGCTTTGAAATCGCATAAATGCGAAATGGCTGCGGATCATCGTAATAATTAGGCTTAGCAAGTATCAAACGTCTTAATTGCAGATCAGCAAAATGTATTCCTGATGCTGGATACGTCATTTCCAGTTCATAGGATCCATTCCTTTCCTCAGTAACTAAGCAAGATATAGAATCTGTTAGATATCCAAGGCCCATAGAGGAGAATTTTGCTTCGGTTTGATCATATAAGATTGGGATCATAGCATCCACCAACGAGGCATGATATCAACTGATGTAATACCACCCGTGAATGTGACTTTGCTTTTGCCTTCTGGTATTGATGGGTACTCTCCCAGTGATACGCAGTTATTTTTATTTTCTGCTGTTTCACGGTACACGTTCATCTCTTCGCAATCAATTTTCAGATAATCGGTTAAACTGATGATATTCAGTGTAACAGATCCAACTGTAACAGTGCCAGGACCTGTTCCATAAACAGTGATCAATGGATATGCATCAAAACATGATGGATTGTCTATTTCTGATCCGCTTGTAGAAATATTAAAAATTTCATCACCAGAAACAAGACGACGATACGGATGACAACTTACCGTGATTTTGAAACTGGCGGTAGAATAGCCAATGTCTCTTGCTGGATCAAAACTATCGGAAACTCTTCCCATACGATATTCATTACTTTTATCAGAATCTTCAAGTCGTACAATTTTACCTTTTAAAGAAAGTAAAAAACAGCGAAAAGATTGAAGATCTTCCTTAACAGATTTGTCCATAAAGCAGTAATAATTAACTTGCTTATTTTTCCATCTGCCTTTGTCTACTGCAATAGTTCCATTTCGTCCTGGTATATCAATCTCTTCACTATCTCTTTCAGGAGCTCCATCATCATCGCTTCCTGCATACGTAGCATGATATTTATCAACTATATTTGTGCCATCGATTGTTAATGTTCTCATCCAAATACAGCCTCCTTGCTAGCAGTTCTTTTTTGTATCTCATCCATTACATATTCAGCAATTTCTTTATTGTTGCTGTTTTCAGGCGGATATACATTGATGACTACAGATTGCATATTTGATGACGTAACAGATCCTTTATCGGAAACGCTACTAGGTACAGAACAATTTAGTAAGGCTGCAGATGATTCACTGCCTACGACAGCCTGTTTAACAGATCCAGTAATATCTGTTCCGATTGACATATCAGATGTCAATGATTTCATAGCATCCGTGATCTTATATGAATTATCATCAATTCCTGATGCTAATCCGCCAATAAAATCAGGCATCCATTTTTCATATTCGCGCAATGGTCCTTTATCTGGCTTTGAAAAATGCAGAAAATCAGTAATTGTTCCAACAACATTACCAATGGCATCTCCAATTCCGCCGATCATGTCGCCAATACCGTCAATAAATCCTTGGATCATGTCTTTTCCCCATTGCAAAGCATTGCCAGGCAGAGCCGTGAACCATCCGCTGATGGCATCCCATACACCGCCAAAGAAATCACCGACGCCATTCCAAATATTGCAGATTCCATCCCATGCGCCTTGGAATACTCCAGAGAAGAATCCTGTTACTGCATCAAATATATTACTGATGGCATTCCATGTATTGCCGAAAAAGTCTCCCCAATGGCCAACAATATCTTTAATCGCATCCCAAGCTCCAGAGAAATCACCTCTGAATACATCTTCGACAACATTAAAGATGCCTGCAATAGTATTCCATATCGTTGCAAAGAAATCAGCTACAACAGACCAAATATTCTGAATGACTGTCCAAGCTGTCTGAAAGAAGTTTCCAAGTGTTTCTGCCACTGGAGTAAAAATCGTAACAATAGCATCCCATTGTGCTTGAAAATATGGTGCAAAGAAATCCCATATTGCACAGATCATATCAAATGCATTTTTAAATGCTTGGATCATTGCATCGATAATAGGCTGGCACGCCGATAGCATGCTCTGAACACCTGATATGATCGAATCAATGACAGTCTTCACAATAGGTGTGATCCATGCAACAAATGACTGTATTTGAGCCCACAGTTCACCTACAAATGCCCTGAACGTTTCAGAATTATTGTAGAGGATAACCAATGCCGCTACAGCTCCCGCAATAGCCGCAATAATAATCGTAAATGGGTTTAAACTTAATGCCGACATCAGCCCTGATAGGCCGCCTCCCGCGGCAGTCATAGCGGCGCTAAATGTTCCAAAGGCAGCAGATGCTGAACTAACAGCGCTTGAAATAGACATTGCCAGCTTCAGACCAACAAATGCAGCACCAAGCGATTCAATAACCGGGATCATTTGCTTAATTGGACCAGGAAGCAGATCAACAATAGATGTTCCTATCTGCTTGATCATTGGAATAAAGTTATCAAGAACGAATGTTTTCGTGGTTTTCATCAATTCATCAAATGCCGGTTTCACATTTTCACCTATTGCTATAGATCCACCTAGGTTAGATGCAGCAGCCTTCATTGCATCAAATGATCCTGAGAATGTTGTACTCGCTTCTTCAGCAGCAACACCAGTCAATCCCAAATTATCCTGAATAACATGGATTGCGGAATATACATCTCCAAGATTTGAGATATCATAATGAACCCCAGATATCTTTTCGGCATCAGCAAGAAGTCTCTCCATCTCAGTCTTAGTTCCACCATAGCCAAGCTTCAAGTTGTCCAGCATCGTATAGTTCTGTTTTGCGAATCCCTGGTAAGCATCCTGGATTGAACTGATATCTGTACCCATCTTAGCTTGGTTATCAGACATATCCTTGATTGCAGTATTAGCAGCATTTGCGGCCTTAACAGCATCTCCGCCATATGCCTGTTTTAAAGATGCTCCAAAACTAACTGCCTGCTCCGAATAATCATTCATTGACATGCCATAAGATGATGCTTCTTTTGCAAATCCTCTAACGCTATCAGCCGCCTCTCCATAGATTGTTGTAACGCCGCCAGCATATGACTGCTGCAGCTTAGCTCCTTCACTAATAGTAGACTGCATGATCTTGGTGAATGCTGCCGCAATGCCTGCACTTGCAATGATCGACTTGAACTTACCAGCGAATGAATTTCCGGCTGATTGTCCTGCAGACTCGGCTTCGCCACCCATAGCCTTTGTTAGGTTTGCTTTCATACCCTCTGTTGACGGCATTATCTGCACATACGCCTTACCGATTGTTGTTCCATCTGCCATGCTATTCACCTCGTTTCTATATGTTTATGGCCCGCTAATCTCTCCCAGGCCTTTTCATAATCTTCACTATTTTTATATCCTTGATACTCTGTAGCCTGTTTGTGCACTCCATGAATGATCTTGTCCGTAATATATTCAGGTTTCTTCAATTTCTTTCTTGAATGAGCAGATTGTGTTACATAGATCAAATTCTGCAGATCGTCGTGAATGATTGCCAAAAGAGATCCATTCAGATCTGCTTGAACACTATCCAATGCCATTCTTGAACGAGAGTTCTGTCTCAAACCAGCCGCTAAAATAGCGATAAAACTTACATGATATGATTTGTAATCATAAATCTGATAGGTTTCTGCTAAATCGCATATAAAAGCATCCTCATCATTCTTCACAAAGGCAGCCAGGCACATTAGTTTTTTGTTTCTTTGCTCGAATTAAAAATATCTACCAATTCATCAGATATCTTCTTGATAGGTACTCTTCCATCCTTTTCTCTAACATGATCGTACAATGATTTTTTCTCTTCTTTTCCAAGTAGAAGATCTAATACTTTTGGCATCTGCAATGGATCACTTCCACTTGCGCCAGACATGGCTTCAACTAATTCCATATTGTCTAGGTTCTGCCTTGGAATGGAAAAAGAGAAACCAGTTGAGGTTTCTCCCTTAATTACTCCATCCAAAGCGGTATTTGTTTTAACCGCCTCATTCATTATGATTATACTCCTGCAGCCGGTGATTTAATATACTCATAATGAGTTACACCAGAGCTATCCGGCAGTGCCGATGTCGTTACGTTGTAACCGACTGGATCGCTGTCATTGTACGTAATATCATCCATGTCAGTAATCTTTCCATCAGGGATGACAATCCGCTTCAGTACTCCGCCTTTCATGATCATATCGATAACCCAAACATAATCGGTATTCTCATCGTTCGTTGCTTTAACTGTGATGCCTGTTTGAAGATCACCTGTTACATTCCCGGCATTATATACAGCCTTTAATACATCTGCATTCAATGCCTCAATCAGGTTGTACTGCCATGTATCCTCTTTAGCGCCCTGTGTATACAGAACTGGATCTCCACCCCATGCGTTAACCGTATCACTGGATGGCGCATTTGAGTTCGTGATTCCATCATCAGATACATATCCAAGAGCCGTATAAGTTGCTGCCAATGCTGTTGATGCATCTGTAGGAAGTGCTGTTCCTAACGGTGCATAATACACTGATCCAGCCTTATGCGGCTTTCCAGTAGTAACATTTGTTGCTGTAGACATTTTTAGTCCTCCATATAGACCAAATCAAATACCGCCTGATAGCGGTATTCTTTGGTCGTCGTATTTGTGTAATTGTAAAACGTATTGAGAGAGCATTTGGAAACATTAGTCAGATCATCGATGTCGGCCATCATCTTTACAACTTCATCATTCAGTTTTGCCGCCTTGTAAAGTGATCCGGCATATGACTGGATTGCAAATGTTGCATTGCTGATATGCTCATATGAGCTACCGCTTGTTACTTCCAACAGGACAAATGGCAGCACTGCATTTTCAGGACGTTCCATGTACGCTTCAACTGATAATTTACTGTTTAAATAATCCAGAACAGTTTTCTCAATCATTTGTGTACCGCCTTGAGAAGCGTGTTGTTCTCCATGTCATCCGATGTCATTGCCTGCTCGACAATCCCTTTAACACGTGTGCGGGCATGTGTAATGATTGGCTTCGCATCTCCTGCCTCTGCCGCAATCTTTTTGGTGTAACTAGTAATTAAGTCTGTTGCTCCATCTGAGTTACGCATATTCCTTAGACCTGGAATATCAAGTTTCAGTTTGAAGTTTTTACTCATAGTTCTCCACCTCGATCTTGTCGTTCCAGCGTAATGGCACATTGTCAGGAATATAGTGCTGTGGCTGTCCAATGGTTCGATATTTCTTTCCACTAATAACCACAGTCTTATTCTCCCAATCGTGCTTGTCTTTTTTAGGGATGCACAGAGTGTAGACGGCTTTCTTGCCGGTTAGATTCATCTTTTCAGCGATATCCTCAGATGCAGACGGGCTTACAAGCACATCATCCACACTTATCTCCTGATCCGTATAGACTGGTGCTCCAAAATCATCTGTCCCGCTCTGCTCATGGCTTAAAAGGATGACTGTCATTCCCTTAATCATTGCAGTTCCACCTGCCTCACCTGCTGTCGTCTCAATCCAAGTGCCGCATACTCTGAGTTTTTGATAAACAGATCACCTTGAGAAATAGGCGTGTAGCTCTGCGAATAACCGCCTGCAGACTCTGATATCTGTGTAGCCGCCGCATCATCTGTGTTCTCATTGATCATACGACCAACAATCCCGACAGTAACCTGCTTAGCTACCAGTGCCAGATCTGCATCATCTGCAGTCATCTGCGCTAGATCCTTACCTATACTCTTTGCATACACTCTCAATTTAGCGGAAACGATAGGAAGAAGCGATTCTGCTTTTCCCGTTTCTTCCGGTGTGAGTGCTCTAAACAGAGTAATCACATCATTTATTGTTGCAAAATCGCTCATCCTTTTTACCTCTTTTCTTTAACTGCTTTCTTTGTTTTCGGTTTAGGTTTTTCCTGTTCCTGATCTTCCTTCACTAACTGCCAATCAGGAGCATTGATTTCACCGAAAGTTGTAAGCAGTTTTCCAGTTACTTTGTTCTTATACAGCATCAAGCTACAGCGGCTGTAACCTTAGCGAAGGAAGACGCATCAAGGATACCCCAGCCAATATATGCTTCAGCTCTCAGTACAATCTGGTTAGTCTTCTTCAGATCTCCCAGTCCGTCTGGATCACCGTACTGGATTACTTCAAGCGGTACATTAGCCGCATAACCCCAACGGAAGGCATTGGCAAAGTCTCCGACAATTGCCTTATCCTTGGATGTTCCAAATGACACTGTCCCGTTTACATCTGAAGGAATACCTGCAAATGCATCAGGATTTGCGCCAAATCTGAACTCAGGATACTGAGCTACATTGTTAGCTTTGATCTTAGACAGTGCGTTTGCAAAATCTGTAGACATTGCAATACCATTGATCACTCCATTGCCTGACTGTACAAGCGCAACGGCATCATCAACGTTCTCATCAGCTGTAGCAGCTGCGTATGTTACGTTGTTTGTTACCATTGTGTCAAAGCTCTTTGCACTGATTGATGTAGCTGTTGTTCCATCAATAGGATTTACTCCATGCAGTGCGGCGATATCCAGAGCACGTGCAATCTTGTTTGCAAAGCCATTTGTAAATGCTGTCAGATAGTCAAGCTGATCAGCTTCGGATGAACGTACAAATTCATCAGATACTCTGTGCTGATAAACAAACTTGATAGGTGTGATTGTGACAGGTGCGATTACTGCAGAGCCTGCAGGTTTAGCTGCTGCTTCGCCTACAATGCCAGCCTCACCATCAAGGCTGAAGGTCATTACTTCATTACCATTGAATGCAAGTGGCTTAGCTGCTGAAAGCCTTGCCAGTGCGGAATGTCCGGATGCTTTTTCGAACATTTCTGAAATCATTGTTGCAGGAAACTTTGTCTCTGCAAGTGTAGATGTTGTTGCCATTTTAATCTCCTCTTAGGCTTATTCGCCTTTCATACTTCTCAGCATGTCTCTCAATGCTGTCTTGGAAGAATCTGTTGGAACTTTATCGCCTGTATCAGCTAACGGCGCAGGCTTTGATGTTCCCATCATTGCCTTCAGCGCATCAGCATCTTTCTGAATGTCCTCTGCAGTCTCACCTCTAAGTCTTGATGCCATGTCATAAGGTAGTCCTGTTGCCAGGGCAATCTTCGTTTTTTCCGAGGCGGTCTCGTAACCCTTAATCTTTGCATCTCTTTCTGCCAAATCTTTATCGTATCCGGCATACTTCTTAGCCTGTGCTGCGGATGATTTTGTGAGTTCATCCATCTGTTTCTGCAGATCCGCTGTTGCTTTAGCCTGGTCATCTGGTGAGATCCAGCCTTCGAATTTTTTGGCCGTTGATTCTCTTTCACGCTTAAGACGATCATTGATAATTCTGTCTAATTCTTCCTGTGTTTTAATTTCTGTAAATTCTGCCATTTCTTTTTCCTCCCCTACTTAACCCGGTAGTACGGTGCAATATATTAAAAGGACACATTTCTGCGTCCTCTCAATACCATATCTTTTGTGCTTTCTTTCCCTTACCTTCGATACATGCAAAATGAGCTAATACAACGGAGTCCAACAGTGCGATGTCTCTGTTAGCATCAAGGCTTTTATAGCCGAATCCTCCGTTACTTCCTATAGCTCTGTGATCACAGTTTGTTACAACGGCGTCTAGTGACGGCTGTTCCATATGGATCAATGTCTTGCCAAACACAGCCTGTTCAAACTCTGCGTTTGCTTTAATAATCTCTGGGACTCTTGGTAATAAAGGACTGCTTAGCTTAGCTCTGCTTAACTGGTCCGTCAGAATCTT
>CALEMD010000106.1 GCA_937902945.1 uncultured Erysipelotrichaceae bacterium
TGCTTTCAAAAAAGACGGAAGAAGAAACAGCAGAAAGAACCTATTGGACTACAGCACAGAAGATTGCATCCGCAAACAGCATTGAGATTGTTCATGATTATATACCGCTTTCCAGTCCTAGAAGACCTGGGGAAATACGGGAAATACGCTATATTATCATTCATGAAACCGACAACCGTTCTGCAGGTGCGAACGCAGCCGCACACAGTGCACTGCTTCTTGGCAATACAGAAGATACAACAAGCTGGCACTATACAGTAGACGATCACTCTATCTATCACCATATACCGGATAATGAGATTTCCTGGAATGCGGGTGATAACAGAACAGCAGATGGCGGCAATCAGAATGGCATTGCCATAGAAATGTGTGTGAATATCGGCAATGACTATGAAAAAACACTGGAAAACACTGCAGCACTGACAGCAGAATTGATGAAAGCATATGATCTGACAATGGATGACGTGCGTCTGCATCAAAGCTTCTCAGGCAAGATATGTCCGCATAGACTCATCACTGAAGGACGGGTGAAAGAGTTCTATCAGATGATCAAAGACGAATATGCTGCATTGTCTGTTGAAGAAACGGCAGATACAAAATAAAATAACTGATGGAAGTGAGGGATTTGTTTTGGAAAAGAGCGGATTGGTACTTGAAGGCGGCGGCATGCGCGGCGCCTATACAGCAGGTGCTTTGCACTGGCTGTGCGATCATGATGTATATCTGGATTACAGCGTAGGCATATCCAGCGGTGCTGTATATCTTGCAAGCTATCTGATGAAGGATACTGTCATGCTTCATGACATGCCTCTGAAATATGCGATTGAACCTGCCAATGTAGGAATACAGGGCTTTCTGACAGAAGGAAGACTGGTTGCTTACCATCATCTGTTTGATATTGACCTTAAGAAGAAAGCGAAATTTGATATAAGGCCTTTGAAAGAAGCCAATCCAAATATGGAACTTGGCGCATATGACCTGAATGTCTGCAAGACTATATGGTTTGGCCCGCAGGATCTTGATGAAGATCTGCAGCTGCTGAAAGCAAGCTGCACATTGCCTGTTGCCGGCAATGCGGTGAATTTCAATGGTCATAAGCTGCTGGATGGCGGTATAACAACTATGATACCGATTGAACGCTCCATTGAACAGGGATGCACAAAGCATCTTGTTATCACAACAAAGCCTGCAGATTATGTGCGCAAGCCTGTTGGTGCGTTCATGCGTGTGTTCATGAAGATGAACTTTATGGGCTATCCAACCGAAGTGCATGATTATGCAATCCGTCATGAGAACTATGCCCGGCAGGTAGAAATCATTGATGACCTGGTTAAGAATGACAAGGCCATGCTTGTAAGGCCTTCTGAGACAATTGAAGTCAGCAGATATAAAGGAGATCCAGTAAAACTGGAGCATCTGTATAAGCTTGGCTACGATGATATGGAAAACAGGAAAGAAGAACTGGCTGCATTTTTAGGAAGGGAAATCAAATGATCAGACTGGTTGCGGCAGATCTTGATGGAACCATTGTAAATGGTGATGGGCACTGCAGTGCTGCTGTGGTAAAGGAAATAGATCGCATCCGCAGAATGGGAATATGCTTTGCGATCTGTTCAGGCAGGCCGATTGAAAGTGTCAGACCATTATTGGATGGATGGGGCCTGACTGACAGACCGGATTACATCATCGGCAGCAATGGCGGTGAGGTAGAAGAAATCAAAACTGGGAAGTATGCAGTTACCTATACACTGGATGCGGAAATATTGAAAGAGATCATTGATCTATATGAGCCATTGGGTCTGATTCCAACTCTCTACGGAAAAGATGTTCTGTATGTTGGAAAGGATACACCTGAAACGCGCTATGTAGCGCAGAGACTCAGAGTAAAGATGGAAGTCAGAGATATACGCTCTATTACCAAACGCCCAGAAATGAAGGAGATGTTTGTATTGAATCCTTCTTTGATGCCGGAGGCAGAAGCATTTGCCAAAGCACATCCGGATCCGCGCTATGTTGCATTCAAAACAGCTGCAGACCTGTTTGAATTCAATCATCCGCTTCTAGCAAAGGACGTAGGTCTAAGAGTGGTTGCATCTATGATGCATATCACACCAGACGCAATCCTTGCTTTTGGCGATACTACCAATGATATCGAAATGCTGAAGTATGCAGGATATGGCGTCTGCATGGATAATGGCACAGAGGATGCTAAAAATGCGGCGGATGATATATGCGCTTCCATACAGCATGATGGTGTAGCAGAATACCTGAAAGCACATCTGATCACAGAAGAACTGATATGAAACATAGCGGCTGATAAAGCCGTTTTGCTAGGTGCCATTGAAATAGTTTCTTACATAAAAGAAACTATTTATAATAATATATAACATTTCTTGTATAATAGAAATTATTGCATACATTTATCGGCTGTGATTAAATGAAAGAAAGAATGAATGAGGAGGTGATTCTAATGATCGCTCGCGAACTATATATGCGACAGATCCGTGACTTCATTGATAAGCCTGTTGTAAAGGTAATTACAGGTATGAGGCGCTGTGGAAAAAGTATCATTATGGAGTTTGCAAAAGAGGAAGTCAGGAAACGCGGTGTTTCAGAGAACAATATATTCTATGTAAATTTTGAATCATTGGAAAATGAAAATCTGAAGAACTACAAAGATCTTTACCGCACAGTAAAGGAAACAGTAAAAAAGACATCGGGGAAAGTGTACATTTTCCTTGATGAGATTCAGGAGGTCAGTGAATGGGAGAAGGCAATCAATTCTTTTCGCGTTGACTTTGACTGTGATATCTATTTGACAGGTTCAAATGCAAAGCTTCTATCCGGCGAACTGGCAACACTTCTGTCTGGCAGATATGTAGAGATAAAGGTTTATCCACTTTCTTTTGAGGAATATCTTGATTTTGCTAAGAGCAATGAAGAAGAGAAGAACTTCACTCGACAGGAAAACTTCAAAAACTATCTTCGCTATGGAGGACTGCCGGGTATTCATCAAATGAAATGGGATGATAACCGCATTATGCAGTATCTGACAGACATTTATAATTCTGTTCTGCTGAATGATGTGATCAAGCGAAATCATATACGGGATACAGCACTTCTGGAAAGAATCGTTGCATATCTTATGGATAATATCGGCAATACTTTCTCTGCAAAAACAATATCTGATTTTTTAAAGAATCAGGGGCGAAGACTCAGTGCTGAAACGGTATATACTTATATAAAAGCTCTTGAAAACGCATTCCTTGTATATAAAGTGCAGCGCTATGATATCAAGGGAAAGCATCTGCTTGAAACACAGGAAAAGTATTATGTTTCTGATCTTGGGCTGCGCCACGCGATCATTGGCTATCGTGACAATGATATTGGAGGAGTTCTTGAAAACGTAGTGTTTGAAGAACTGCTTCGAAGGAATTGGAAAGTTAATATTGGTAAGCAGAATACAGCAGAAGTTGATTTTGTGGCAAATCAGAATCATAACCGCATATATATCCAGGTCTGCTATGCTTTGAATGAAAATAATATGGATCGTGAATTCAATCCGCTGCTGAATATTTCAGATCATTATAAAAAGATCGTTCTGTCTACAGATACCTTGCTCAGTATTGATCGAGATGGTGTGCAGCAGGTAAATATCATTGATTATTTACTTGAAAAGTAAAAGGCAGGATCTTTCAGAAAGAAAAAGATCATGCCTTCGTATGACTAATACAGTACTTTGCCAAGGAAACTCTTGGCTCTGTCACTTTTGGTATGCTCGAAGAACTCTTCTGGGGTTCCGGTTTCCACAATCTTGCCTTCATCTACAAAGATAACTTTATCGGCAATCTTTTTAGCAAATCCCATTTCATGGGTTACTAGAACTAGGGTCATGCCTGTATCCGCGAGTTCGCTGATCATATCAAGAACCTCTTTGACCATTTCTGGATCCAGAGCGGAGGTTGGTTCATCAAACAGCATGATTTCTGGGTCGCGCATCAATGAGCGGACGATTGCTACACGCTGCTTCTGACCTCCGGATAGTTCTTCCGGATAGGCATCTTTCTTGTTCTCAAGAGAGATTCTCTGCAGAAGCTGCATTGCTTTTTATTCAGCAGCTGCCTGACTTAGATTCTGCACCTTGATAGGGGCTAAAGTCATGTTCTGCAATACAGTGAGATGCGGAAACAGATTGAAGTGCTGGAAGACAAATCCCATTTTCTCATTGGCAAATTTCTGCTGAGAAGGATTTCTGTAATCGATTGTCTGTCCATCTATTGAAAGGGTTCCGCTGTCGAGAATCTCAAGACCGGCAAAGCAGCGGCATAGTGTTGATTTTCCTGAACCGCTCGGTCCGATGATGCAGACAACTTCACCATCATGAACTGTTAAAGATACATCATCCAATGCGGCTGTATCTTTGAATTTCTTTACACCGTTTTTAATTTCAATCATGGATGAGCAGCCTCTTTTCAAGATGGTTGGCAATACGGGATACAGAGACCGTCATGCATAGATACAATACCGTTGCCATCAACAGCGGTATTAGGAAGTTATAGTAGGCATTGCCGATATTGCGAGCTGACTGCAATAGTTCAATGACACCGATGGTTCCAAGCAGTGAGGAGTCTTTTATCAATGTAATGAATTCTGAAACAAACGGTGGAATAATGCGGCGCAGAGCCTGCGGAAGAATAATGAAGCGCATGATCTGCTTCTGAGAAAGACCCAGTGTATATCCTGCTTCACTCTGCCCTTTATCAATGGCCTGGATGCTGGAACGGATCAGTTCTGCCATATAGGCACCGGAGTTGATGCTGAGAGCGATGATGCCGCATAGATAGATATTCATTCTCAAGGAAGAACCGGTAATCAGGTAGTACAGAGAAGGGATTCCCAGAAAGAAGAACAGGATCTGCAAAAGCATTGGCGTTCCGCGGATCAATTCGACATAGACATTGCCGATAACCCGCAGTGCTTTGACTTTGCTCAGTTTGCATAAAGCAATCAATGTGCCAAGCAGAATGCCGCATACAACAGAAATACTGGCAATGCCAAGACTCATGCCAGCACCCTTCAGAAGGATAATGAAATTATCCCAAGTGAAGAATACCGAAATATCCATCAGTTAAGCTCCCACTTTGTCTTATTTGCTGTATATGCATCTGTTGCCATATAAGATGCAAGTGCTTCATTGACTTTATTCATCAAAGCATCATTGCCTTCTTTTGCGATGATGCATGTTTCTTCAACCAGCAGCGGTTCTTCTAGAATTACCAGATCTGCATTGGCACTGACATAGTTCTGTGCAACTGCCTGATCGAGAACAATTCCGTCATATGCGCCAGTCTTCAATGCTTCAATCATAACCTGAGCATCCGTGACACCTGTGTAAGTGGAATTTTCAAGAGTTTCAGCTGCAGATTCTCCGGTTGATCCTGCCTGAGCAGCAATTGACTTGCCATCGAGATCGCTCAATGCAGAAATGCCGCTGTCTTTCTGAACCAGTACGACCTGGGCACTGGACAGATATGGATCACTGAAAGCAACCTGACGATCTGGATCGTATGTGAAACCGGATATGCCAAGATCTGCCTGTCCGGACTGAACAGCAGTGATGATAGTATCAAAACTCATGGATACAAATTCAACAGTATAGCCTTCACCAAAATACTGGGCTAATTCATTGCCCATATCTACATCAAATCCCTGCAGAGATCCATCTGTTGCATAGGATTCAAATGGCGGATAATCAGGTGAGATAGCAACTGTGATTGTATTGGCTTTAACTAGCTGGCTGGCAAAGTCTTCAGCCGCAGGAACTGCAGAAGATGAAGCGGCTGCGGTGGATGCAGAAGCGGAAGAAGAAGCACAGCCGACTAGGCTGAGGCTGAGTGCGGCAATAAATGCAGTGTGCAATGCTTTGTTATATGTTTTCATAGTAGATTTCCTCTCTTTTCATATGTGTTCTGATGCATGGAATGATTCTGCGGTTTGAAACAGTTCGGTCAGCTTTCATCAATGCATCACCTCTTTCAATAAAAAAGCCGTCACTGGACAAATTCCAGAGACGACTGTTATCGCGGTACCACTCTAGTTGCTGAATAGAATCTTCAGCCTGCTCTAACCGTTAACGCCGGTATGCGTTTCATCCTACTGCTGTTTCAGATGAACTTCTTGCAGATGCGGTTCACTGGGTCAGCACTCTACGGACTTTCACTCTGTTCCGTCTCGCTCTTCAGGCTTTCTCAGCTACTCTTCTGTTCGATGAAGTTGAACTCATATTAAAATGTTCTCTTTCAGATGTCAACAGGGATTTTTGGAAAGACCGGGTCTCTCAGTCTGTCTTTTTCTTTCTGTATACAGCCGGAGTGCATCCGTATTTGTCTATAAAACAGCGGTAAAAATAGGATTTGTTATGCAGCCCAACCTGCTGAATAATGGCTTCGGCAGTTATATTTGTAGACACTAGCAGTTCAGCGGCTTTGCTTAGACGCATATCAAGAAGTTTTTCCTGAAAAGTAACACCGGTTATTCTGCGGAAGCGCCATGAAAGATAATCTGGATTGTAGCCGGTCGCAATAGCCGTGTCTTTCAATGTGCAGCTTGCATAATGATCTCCCATGTACTTCAGCACTCTTCCGAATCTGTGCATGGATACCATGGTGGACTCTGTCAGAGAAAGGGTGTCAGGACGGCTGCGGTCTAGATAGGTAAACAAAGCTACAAGCAGCAGCTTTCTAAGTTTGTCAGAATAGGAATCCTGCATAGATTCATTTGCAATCATCTGCGCAGTCAATTCTTCAGTAAAGGTATGGGCAGGGGTTCTGAACATCAGGTATTCATGACTGTCATCAGAAGATTGCAGAAAGTCATACAGTATCCGGCAGTCTGCGATCTGAGTAAAGAAAAGACTGTCAAAGCTTTGACGCTGATAATGAAGAATGGATGCATCGGCTAATTGTCTGCAGTTATAGCGGATACCGCTTCTTGCAAGCAGGATATTGCCGCGCTTCAGAAAAATAGAACCTGTATCCGCTGATACAAAGGTGCAGTTATGTTTTGCCATAAAGATGCTTAGGTATTGTGTTTCAGCCATTTCTTCCATACATCTATCGTAACCTGAATGGCTGAAATAAGAAACAAAAATATAAGATCAGGACACGATACAGGCAAGATGCAGTCATTGTGAAAGACTTAGCAAACTGGTTAAATTGACTCGCAGCAAAGGAAGAGGGGAATCAAAATGAAGAATTGCATGAAGCGTGTATTAAGTGTGCTTCTAGTACTGGGATTGAGCGCATGCAGCGCTGGTACAGCATCTGGATCAAGCACGAAGGATGGCACATTTACTGCCAGTGAAAAAGGATTCGGCGGGGATGTCACAGTTGAACTGGTTGTAGAAAATAAAGAATTCAAATCACTGACAATCAGCGGACCAAGTGAATCAGAAGGATATGGTGCAGATGCCATTCCGGTATTGGAGCAGGAAATGAATGACAGCAAATCACCGGATGTAGATCTTGTATCAGGTGCTACACATACATCTGAGGCAGCAGTAACAGCCGCAAAGAGTGCTTTCGAACAGGCAGGACTTTCCTATGATGAAAAGGAAACTGCCGCAAAGGGTGAAGATGTAACAATAGATGCCGATGTACTTGTAATTGGTTTAGGCGCATCCGGCACTATGGCAGCACTGAATGCGGCAGAAGCAGGTGCTAATGTCGTAGCGGTTGAAGCTACTAATTCCATCGGCGGCATGGGCAATGCAGCTCAGGGAATGTTTGCCATAGGCACAAGTCTGCAGGAAGAGAAGTATGGCGATAACATGCAGACAGATGAGGAATACTGGTTCAATCATCTGATGGAACAGTCGAACTACTTAGCCAATGCACAGCTTGTACGCACATTTGTACATGAATCCGCAGGTACAGTTGAGTATCTGCTTAATAAAGGAATCAATGTCTATCTCTCTGAACAGCCTCAGCAGATTGCACACTTTGACAACGACATTGTCTATCACATATGGAATGATGCGAAGCCATTTGTCACTCTGTTATCAGAGATGGAAAAGAACAATGTAGATATGCATATGAATACCATTGTTCAAAGTCTCATTACTGCAGATGATGGAACGGTAACGGGTGCTGTATGCACACAGGCTGATGGTTCCACACTGACAGTCAATGCAAAGTCAACGATCGTTTCTACAGGTTCATTTGCCGGCAATGAAGAACTCATGCGCAGTGTTTTAGGAGAAGCGTATGACAATTCATTTGTTATGGCAGGCACTTCACTTCCAAACGTTGATATGATGTGGAATGCAAATGCATCTGAGGGAGAACTGCTGACAATGAATCATGGTGTTGTCGCAAATGCTGAGGTTGAAGTAGCAGATGAACTGATGCTCAACACACCGATTCTTTGGGTGAATAATCTTGGTGAACGCTTTATGAATGAAAGTCTTCTGAAGGATACAGTAGAATTCTCCAGTGCTGTCATGGCACAGAATGGCTATGCATATACCATTGTTGATCAGGCTACAGTAGACAGATGGTGCGATCAGACTCAGGAGAATACAGGTACGTGGATTCATTACTGGGATCAGAATATAATCGTTGATGCAGATGGCAATAAGACGATCTACCATGCACCTGTTGATAAAGATACATTCTTGGCTGACTTTGATACATTGACAGCCGCAAATGAAGGCATCGTTGCCAATAGTATTGCAGAGATTGCTGCATTCATCGGCTGTGATGAAGAAACCATTTAGAACACGATCGACAAGTACAATGGCTATGTAGAAAGCGGCAATGATGAAGAATTCTTCAAAGATGCTGAAGATCTTGTCTATTCTGTAGAAGAAGGTCCTTACTACGTCATCAAAGGTCACTCAGGGGTACTTGGCGCATTAGGCGGAGTCAATGTTACAAACCAATTGGAAGTAGTAACACAGGCTAATACTGTTATCCCAGGTCTATATGCAACAGGCAATAACGTATCCGGCATCAGTGTAGCTGCATATGTCAATGTTGAAGGCGTAGGCTTAGGCTTTGCGCTTACTTCGGGACGTCTTGCTGGAACAAATGCTGCTGAATATGCATTGGCAGAATAATTGATCAGATAACAATAATCAGATAAGGCAGCTGCTTGTATAGGGCTGCTTTTATAATCTCTGGATTCAATATTCCATTATCAGCCACGTTCAAATGCTTTTGCAGCTTGGGCTAAACTATTTAGAATGTCGATCATAGTTGTACTTGTTCTTTTTATGCGTAAATTATATATAAATAACGCATAATAGGGACACAGAATAATGAATTATAACTGGGTTTTGAATAATCATTTAGCTGTCCAATAGAAATGATAGTGGCCTGCTTCTTGATATACTTAAGCTCATGTAAGAACTGACATGGTTGTGACTTCACTTCTTTCCAGTTATTATATTTGTACAATCATTCTGCTTCCTCAAAAATAGTTTCTTCTATGGATTATCCAAGTGTTTACAATAGTGAAAAACTTACATTGATATGTATTATGCAATGAAGAGATGAACTCTTCCTCTTAGAACGTTTCATCAAGTATCACTGAAAAAGGCAATGATTATTCAGTGCGAATGAAAATATAGAAAACGGATGAGGCAAATATGACAATATGGAACCCATGGCATGGATGCCACAAGTATAGTGAAGGCTGTCTGCATTGCTATATCCATAAAGGTGACGCGAAGCGTGGTGCTGATACAGACAGTATCGTCAAAACAGAGAAGTTTGCGTTAATAACGGAAAGATATGCAAGAGGAAAGAATGCCGGAACCTATAAGATGAAATCCGGTCATTTGGTGTATCTTTGCTTTGCTTCAGATTTCCTACTAGAAGATGCAGATGAGTGGCGCCCAGAATGCTGGAAGATGATCAAAGAACGACAGGATCTGCGCTTTCTGTTTCTGACAAAGAGAATTGAGAGATTCCATGAATGCATACCTGATGACTGGGGTGCTGATTATGATCATGTGACAGTAGGATGCACAGTGGAAAATCAAAGAACTGCGGATATCAGACTTCCCATATTTGATTCTCTTCCAATCAGACACAAGAATATAATCTGTCAGCCGATGCTTGATAAGATGAATATTGAAAATCATCTGAAAGGAATTGAGCAGGTTGTGGCTGGAGGAGAATCCGATCGCAATGCAAGAGTGCTGGAGTATGATTGGATATTGAACATTAGAGAGCAGTGCATTCGGCAGAATGTTCCGTTTGTTTTCAGACAATGCGGAAGCCGTTTCCTGAAAGATGGAGTCCTATATAACATTCCAACCCGACAGCTCTGCGCACAGGCACGAAAAGCTGATATCAGCACCGCCGGTAAAAAATGAGAATATGAAATTGAATCGGTCATATAGATGACTTATATACTACAAACAATGTATAAATGTAGTATAAAGGTAAATATCATATGATAACTAAAAAAGTGCTGATCAACCAGCTTGCAGAGAAGAATAATGGAATTTTAGCTGTATCGGAAATGATGAAACTTGGCATATCAAAACAATACTGTATGTTCTTTCTGAAACAGAACGGTTATGAAAGGGCAGCAAGGGGAGTTTATCTTTCTCAGGATGCTTTTAATGATGATTTTTATATTATATGCCGACAGTATAAGCAGGCGGTATTTTCTCATGAAAGCGCATTATATCTTCTTGGCCTGGCTGAAAGAACACCTATTCACTATACAGTCACAGTTCCTCATGGATACAGGACGAATGTATTCAGACAGAAAGGAATAGAAGTATACACATCTAATAATGAAAGATATTCAATTGGTTTGATTGAAATACAGACGCCAAATAATCATACAGTGCTCTGTTATGATGCAGAAAGAACACTCTGTGATATATTCCGTACTGAAACTGACCCGCAGGATAAACAGAATGCGGTAATTGAATATCTAAGAGAAAGAAAAAATATAACAAAATTGATGAAGTATGCCGAGGTTTTTCATGTTGATGAGCGAATACTAAAGTATATGGAGGTGATTTTATAATTCGCACATCAGTACAGTTAAAGGCAT
>CALEMD010000107.1 GCA_937902945.1 uncultured Erysipelotrichaceae bacterium
GTTATCAAAGGTGATGCATTTGCACCGAGAAATAAGTATGCAATGAATATAGATTATGAAGAAGAGCCTCCATTTTTCCAGATTTCACCAACGCACTATGCTAAAACATGGCTTCTGGATCCGAGAGCTCCGCATGTTTCAAAGCCTGAAGTAATCAACGATCTGCATGAAAAATTTGTCAAAATGACATCAGAAGGAGGTGCATACCATGTCGAACAATGACAAGGAAGTGCTGCTGTCCCTCAAGGATGTGCAGGTAACATTCAATAATGGTCATAAGAAGTTTGTTGCTGTAAAGGATGTATCATTCGATATTTATAAGGGTGAAACATTTGCTCTTGTTGGTGAGTCTGGATCTGGGAAAACAACAATTGGACGTGCAATTATGCGTATCAATGAACTGTCCAACGGAGAAATTCTATTTGACGGAAAGAGAATCAGCGGCAAAATCTCAAAAGAAGAAGATAGAAATGTTGTTCGAAATATTCAGATGATTTTCCAGGATCCTGCTGCAAGTCTGAATGAAAGAGCGACTATAGACTATATTATTTCTGAAGGTCTGTATAATTTCCATCTTTACAGCAATGATGCTGAAAGAGAAGCAAAGGTTGATAAAGCCTTGGAAGATGTTGGCTTGCTTCCGGAACACAAATCCAGATATCCTCATGAGTTTTCTGGAGGACAGAGACAGCGTGTCGGAATAGCAAGGGCAATGATCATGGAACCAAAACTGATAGTTGCTGATGAACCTATATCTGCACTTGATGTATCAATACGTGCACAGGTACTGAACCTGATGAACCATCTGAAAAAGGATAGGGGTCTTACGTATCTGTTTATTGCACATGATCTATCCGTTGTACGTTTTATATCCGACCGTATTGCAGTTATCCATCTTGGACAGATTGTAGAGCTTGCAGATGCAGAAGAATTATTTCTTCACCCTCTGCATCCATATACAAAGTCATTGCTTTCAGCAGTGCCAATGCCTGATCCGCAGATAGAAAAACACAAGAAGCTTCTTGTATATCATGCAGATCAGCATGATTACAGTGTCAATCAGCCATCGTTTGTTGAAATTAAACCTGGCCATTTTGTTTGGGGATCTGAACCAGAGATTGCTGAATACAGGAAACATATATAGAAGAAAGTGCTGCCTGTGCAGCATTTTCTATAGGAGAGCAGCTATGAAAAAAGATGTTAAATATTCTGCATACTTAAGCTCCATAGAATCAGATCGAAAAGAACTTATTAAGATTCTTTCAAAGAATGCTGATTATGCAAGCGCACTTTGTACAGATGTAAACGGGACTTGTTACAATATCGGTCATGCAAGAAAATCTATTACTGATGTTATGTCTGCAGAGAGAGGAACCGTTGTCAGATTAATCAGAAATGGATTTATTCACGAATACTCATTCAATATAGAAAGCAAACCTGAAGAATTGGCCAAAACCATAATCAGATTTGCTGATAATGAAGAAAGAATCCAAAAGAAACATGGGATTTTGAACTATCCTACAGATTTGCTTGTTGAAGAAGAAAATGTGTTTAACTCATCCAGCAAAGCAGAAACGGACATAGAAGATATAAGTGCAGAAACGATTATTCAAAAATTAAAAAGCATAAGTGATAAAGGAATGTCCGCAAATCCGTACGTGATTGAAACAATGTGCAGATTTAATGTGACACATGTTTCTAAATTGTTTATTTCTTCTAAAAAAACAATGCGGCAGAGCTATCTGTATTCAGAAGGAATGATATCTGTTCTGATAAAGAAAGATAAGGATGTCAGAATGAATTACAAAGGCTGTTCGATATTGGGAGGCTTTGAACTTTTAGATCAAATGGATAGCATTGTTGACTCTGTAGTCAGTGGAGCTGTTGAGATGCTCTCGTCTTCACCAGCTGTTCCTGGTGTTTATGACATTATTACAAGTCCGGAAGTCAGCGGACTGATAGCACATGAAGCATTCGGACATGGCGTTGAGATGGACATGTTTGTCAAGAACAGAGCAATGGGCAAGGACTTTATTAATAAACAGGTTGGCTCCGAATTTGTAACTATGCAGGAAGGTGCATGTGCTGCTGAGAACACTGCAACTTATGGTTTTGACGATGAAGGAATCGAAGCGCATAATACGACAGAAATTGAAAAAGGCATTCTTAAAACGGGTGTAAGCGATGTTTTAAGTGCCGGGCGTCTGCATACAGTTCCAACTGGAAACGGAAGACGATCCAGCTTTGAACGCAAAGCATACGCGAGAATGACGAACACATTATTTAAAGGCGGAACAGATACTCTTGAAGATATGATCCATTCTATTGAGTATGGATATCTGCTCGAAGGAATGCAAAACGGAATGGAAGACCCAAAGAACTGGGGAATTCAATGTGTACTGATTAAAGGACGCGAGATCAAGAATGGAAAACTGACTGGCAAAATCATTTCTCCAGTCATTCTGACTGGCTACGTTCCTGAACTTCTGAACAGTATCACCATGGCAGCTGCCGATGTCAGTCTTGAGGGAAATGGTTTCTGCGGAAAAGGACATAAGGAATGGCTGAAGGTTTCTGATGGCGGACCATATCTCAAAATGAAAGGAAGACTTGGATAATGGAAAAAATTATCGAAATACTGAATTCAATTCATGAAGTCGACGCATACCAGATAACTGAGACGGATACAGAATCAATTGAATATTTTCTGATCAGGCACGACATGGATCAAAGCCGTGCAAAAAAAGTAAACCATATTACAGTCACAATCTATAAATATCTTGATTCAGAATCTCTTGGCAGTGCTTCATTTGAAGTACCTGCAGGCTCTAGTGAATCAGCCATTAAAGAAACTATTATCAGTCATCTGAAAGCAGCAGAGTTTGCAGTCAACAAAAAATATGATCTGATTCATGATAAAAAAGCAAAAGATGAAACAGAATCTCTAAGTATTGAAGATCAGGCAGATGCTCTTCTGCAGGTGCAAAATGAAATCGATGAAACCAAACAGATATGGATCAATAGTACAGAGATATTTGCCAATAAAGAAAATGTGCATGTGACAAACTCATTTGGACTTGATATATCCTATTCGTTCATAAATTACGAAATGGAAATGATTATCACCGCTGGAAACGAAGGCAGTGAAATCGAAATCTATCAGGATTATCAGGGAAGTACAGTCGATAAAAACCAGCTGAAGAAAAAAATCAATATGGCTATGCAGATGGCTGCAGATAGAGTGGCTGCTGAACCGACTTCAAGTCTGGGAAAATGTGATGTTGTATTCAGCAATGAAGAGGCAATCAGCATATATGAATATATAGCTAGTTTGTGTGATGCAGGGATGATTTATCAGAAGGTTTCTGATTGTGCAGTTGGCAGGCCTCTTGTGGAAGATGCTGAAGATGATCACATTCAGATTGGATTGCGCAGAACTATACCTGGATCCAGCAGAAATTTTGCGTATGACAGTGAAGGGAATACGATTGCAGATCGCTGCCTGATCAATGCTGGGGTAGTGCAGTCATTGTGCGGAAGCAGACAGTTCTGTACCTATATTGGATATGATTCGCCAATGCATATATCAAATTTTGCAGCTGCAGGAGGTTCATATTCTGATGAAGAGATACGGAGTGGCTCTTACCTTGAAACAGTTATATTCAGTGGATTCTCAATAAATCCAATGGATGGTACATTTGGCGGAGAGATCCGACTTGCATACTGGCACCATGATGGAATCATCACTCCAGTGACAGGAGGAAGCATCTCTGGAAATTTGAAAACATGTTTAAAGAATTGGAAAATGAGTAAAGATACTGCAATCTATGATTATGCGGAAATTCCTCATTACACCCGATTGAAAGATGTCTCAATAGCAGGAATCAAATGATAAGAATTTAAGCCGACGCTGTCGGCTTTTTTTGTGGGAAAGATTGAAACAGACATATATATACAGTGAAAGGAGATTGCTATGAAAAGAATACTCGTGGAACCAGAACAGCTCGAAGCTTGCGCAAGCAGAATGGATCAGCAGAATCAAAATTATCAAAAGTCATATGCTCAGCTATTTAATGCTGTTGACACAATGCAGTCAGCATGGACAGGGAGGGACAATATCGCCTTCAGCAGCAGAATTAGAAAGTTTGAATCGGATTTCAGACAGATGTCGGTTCTGTGCGCTCAGTACAGTGAATTTTTACGAACATCTGCAAGAGCTTATAGACAGACTCAGGATGAATTGACTAGCCAAGCATCAAGACTTGGATAAGGAGGAAAAATGGATCAGATAAAGATATCGTTAGCCGAAGTCAGTGAATGTGCATCACGAATCAGAACCTTGAATCAGAGTATGTATGAGGTACTGAATGAGATGAAAAAAGAAATGAATCAGCTGAATGTTTCATGGCTGTCAGATGCTGGAGATACAATACGCAATCGATTCAATCAGTTCTCTGGACGTTTTGAAACACAGAAGGAAACAATTGATTCTTATGCTCGATTTCTAGATATGACCGTATCAAGCTACGACACCCTGGAAAACACAATCAATTCAAATGCATCAGGCATCCAGTCTTAAAAGAAAATTCATAGCACTGCTTACTGTATTTCTAACATTTGCATCAGCCGGCTGTTCCAGGAAACCGGCTGATACTCTGTCTATGGAAGAATGGATTCATAGTATATGTCTAAACAGCGGAATAGAAGGGTACAGTCAAAAGACACCTTATTATCTGAATGTCAGTGAGACATCTGCATACTATGATGATATACAGGCGGCAGTAGAATATGGAGTTCTATCTGATTCATATGCATTCGATCCTGAACAGAAACTGAGCCGAGAGCTGGCAGCATATACACTTATGAATCTGTCTGGCAAAAAAGATATTCAGCAAAGCAGCAGAATAAATGATATCAGTGACTCTGAATATCGTACATTCATAGAATCAGCTGTTTCATCAGGACTGATGCATACAGACAAAAGAAAATGTTTCTATCCAAAAAGACTGATGGATAAAACTGAAGCAGATATACTTCTGAAACAGGTTGTTGAATACATCAATAACAGAAAATTTGAAATATCTGAATCAAAAGTCGATTTTAATGAAGATCTTCAGTTTGTTGAAGAAACACCAATTCAGTTTGATGAAGAATCAATGAAGGCATCTTTTTCGACCGAAAGCAGACTGATCGAGGGAGACTATGTTCATTGGAAAAATGGAAGTGAAGATCTGTATTACCAAATCGAGAGTTTGCATAATGCTGATAATCAAAAGGATGCTGTTCTTTCTGAGATACCGCTTGAAGAGATACTTACTTCGTTAGATATACAATCAAGTTCGCAAATTGATTTTACAGAAGCAGAGATTGAAATTGAGTCTGCAGATTATTTAGAATCTGAACCGACAGTATTTTATGGGGGCATGGGAATAAGAAATATGTCGGTTTCAGCGCTGCAGAAGACTGTTAAATTCAATGGTTTTAATTTAACTTTTAAAACTACAGCAAGCGGATTTAAGGCGGATGTATATAAAGATATGAAGTATGGAGGAAGATTCTATGCATCTGTAAATCTATACAATGTAAAACCGTCATATAAATGGAAAATCAAAGACGGTAGAATAGAAGAAGGTTATTTCAAAGTCGACTTTAAAACGAATCAATCTATAGGAATGCGCACTGGAATTTATAAGAATCTATATGGTGATTTCAGTCGCATTGATCCTAATTCATTTTTAAATACTTTGAAAAATCTTTATCAGAATAAAAACGATACTGTTGAAATATCTATTCCACTCTGCACAATTAAAGTGCCATTGCCTGAGATGCCTATTATGAAATTGGAAATGCAGCTTCATCTGAAAATCAATGCAAGCGGAAAAGCTGAACTCAGTCTCACACAGGATCACAGTTATGGAATGGAAATACGAAAC
>CALEMD010000108.1 GCA_937902945.1 uncultured Erysipelotrichaceae bacterium
TCTGTGCATTGCTGAAAATTGAAGCGCCGATTGCCAATGGAGCCGCAAAGCCAATTCTATCTGATCCATTTACTGCTGGAAACTGGCATGGTGAAAGCGGCCTCGACGGACCGAAAATGCCGGAACCGGACAGAGAACTCTGCATGCTTTCTGCACCCGCATTAATGAAGAAAGTCATTGAACAAAGCGAAGAGCCGGTTGTTATCATTGCAACCGGACCGCTTACCAATGTTGCAGAACTTCTTCTATGCCATCCAGAAGTGAAAGATAAAATTGCAAAGATATCAATCATGGGCGGAGGCCTGCAGTATGGAAACTGGACTCCAGCTGCAGAATTCAATATTCTTGAAGACCCGGAAGCGGCGGATATTGTATTCCGCTCTGGCATATTCCTGCAGATGTGCGGGCTCGATGTAACTGAAAAAGCCATCATTACGCCGGAAGATATACATACGATTCGTGAACAGGGAAATCAGGTTTCTGAAATCACAGCCAGCTGGATAGAGTTTTTTATCTGCCATCCAATGGAACTTGGCTATGCCGGAGCACCTGTGCATGATCCGTGTGCTGTGCTGTCGCTTGTACATCCAGAGATGTTCGAATTTAAAGACTATGCAGTTGAAATTGAACTTGATGGAGAGTATACCCGTGGGGAAACTGTCTGTGATTTCAATGGATGTCTGCAGAATAAAGAAAATGTTCACTGCGTCATGAATATTGATAGAAGCAAATATGTAGAAATGATCTGTCAATATCTGCATGCATATGACGGAAAAGAGGTACAGATATGAGCCGCATTCCTGTATGGATCGATACGGATACCGGAGTAGATGATGCGTTTGCACTTATGACTGCCTTCAGTCTGCAGGATATGGAAGTAAAAGGAATCTCTGCCGTGGCAGGCAATGTGCCGCTTTCGCATACTTTTATCAACGCCCGCAATGTTGTCAGCCTATGCGGCCGTGAAGATGTTCCTGTATATCCAGGCGCTGACAAGCCACTGATGATTCCTCTGCAGACTGCTGAATATGTCCATGGAGTCAATGGTCTTGGTGAGGCAGTGATACCCGATTCAAAAGCAGAATTTGAGACAGAAAAGGCATGGGATGCACTGTATAGATGTGCAAAGCAATGCCAAGGTACACTTGAACTGATTCTTCTTGGACCGGAAACAAATGCGGCCATAGCACTTAATGAACATCCAGATCTAGTACAGTATCTGAAGAGAATTCTGATCATGGGCGGAGCAGCAGTTGGAGGCAATTCTACACCGGCTGCTGAATTCAATATTTTTGTAGATCCGCAGGCTGCACAGATAGTCTTCAAATCAGGGATTCCGATTATAATGTGCGGACTCGATGTCACAATGAAAGCAGGATTGAATACAGAAGAAATGGCTGAACTGGATGCTGGCACTGCGCCTGGATGCAAACTGTTCCGTGATTCCACACAGGCTGCCCGCAATCTATACAGTGAAAGGGTTGGAGATGTGTATATTGTTCATGATGCCTGTCCGGTTATCTATGCAGTCAAGCCAGAACTGTTTAAGGGTGAAACTGCCGGTGTGTATGTTGAAACACGAGGCCGTCTGACATTTGGGCAGACAGTGACGGATCTGTACACGGATGTTCCGTTTAAGAAAAGAAATGCAGCAGTGATTACGGATGTTGATCGCAGTGCTTTTGCCAAGATTCTTATGGAAGCCATTCAGAAGGCTGGGCAAAGATAAGCAGGATCAATTGTCTGCACGATATGAATGCATACAGTTCTGCATAAGCTGATCCGGATATCTAAAGAAGTCAAAATTTCCATTGCATTTTCATATCCGCTTTGTTATTATAGTGATGCTGTTAAACCGGAAGGGAGGGTTGCGAAATGCCAAGAGTTGTGGTCAAAGAGAACGAAAATCTCGATGATGCCCTGCGCCGTTTTAAGCGTCAGGTTTCGCGCAACGGTACCCTTGCTGAGGCTCGAAAGAGAGAATACTACGTTAAGCCGGGTATCCGCAGAAAGCTTAAGAGCGAAGCCGCTCGCAAAGCACGCAGAAGAGGAAAATAAGAAGTCGAAAGACTTCTTTTTCTATGCTTTCTGCATTACAATGAACATATTAAGAGAGGTATCAGAATTGGAAGATATCAATACGATTCGCTATGATGATCTCAGCGATACTGCAGCCATGAATATGGTAGGAGCGAAGGATCATAATCTGCATGTTTTATCTGAATGCTTTAATAAAGAGATTTCATTCCGAGATAATGCATTCAATATAAAGAATTGTGACAGTAAAACTCTTTTAGAAATTGAGAAGGTACTTGATGCAATGCATTCATACGCACTCATGGATAAGCGCATCAGTGAGCAGGATGTCATCTATGCATGCAGGCAGGCTGCCCGCAACGAAGAAATTGCAGCATCCGGTCTTGCTAATACGATAGTGGGGAGAACTCTGAGCGGCAAGGCTGTAACCCCAAAGACAAACGGTCAGCTGGCTTTTGTTACAAAGATGGAAACAGATACAATTGTTTTTGCAATTGGACCGGCAGGCACTGGCAAAACCTATCTTGCGGTCATCGCCGCTGTTACTGCCCTGAAAAAGGGTGACGTTAAGAGAATTGTACTTACTAGGCCGGCAGTTGAAGCGGGTGAAAGTCTCGGATTTCTGCCGGGAGATATGAAGGAGAAGGTTGATCCTTATCTGACACCGCTGTACGACGCTTTGCATGACATGCTTGGCAATGAGCAGACAGATAAGCTCATAGAGAAGGGTACGATAGAAATTGCTCCATTAGCCTATATGAGAGGCCGTACGCTGGATGACAGCTTTGTTATTCTTGATGAAGCACAGAATACAACTCCTGCGCAGATGAAAATGTTTCTGACTCGCTTAGGTTTCCATTCTAAAATGGTGATCACAGGAGATATTACCCAGATCGATCTCAATAAAGGAATTCACAGTGGCTTAATTGAAGCTTCAGGACTTCTTTCCGGCATTGATCAGATCAGCATTCTGCATCTGACCAGTGATGATGTTGTCCGTCATCCTCTTGTTCAGAAAATCATTGAAAGATACGCAGTATCCGAAAAAAAATGAATATAAAAACTTCCAGTTAAGGAAGTTTTTATTTTTGGCAGATAAGAGATTAATGGTTTGCGATCTGTGCAGCGGCAGCCTTTTCACTGTCTTCAATGGCAGCTCTGGCAATATTGCAGCAGTGGTCGCCCATACGTTCTAGATTTCCAAGAATATCACAGTATACTGAGGCCGCAATTGCTGAACTGCACTGCTGTTTGCTCATGCGAACAAAGTGCTCCTGCCTTGATGTGAATTCCAATTTATCAATTGCTTCTTCATCCTGCATCAGAGATGCGTACAGTGTTCTGTCATGTGTCCGGTATATCTCAAGGCACCGGCTGTACATATGAAGGAACATATCGAACATGCGGTTTACATCGGTTACTGCTTCATTGGTGAATGTTCCGCCGTCTTCAAATACCATTTCAAAGAATTCAGTCAGATTCATGCTTAGATCGCCCATGCGCTCAAGGTTCTTAATGACTTCGAGGTTCAGACGGACATCTTCCATATCGTCGGGAGTAAGGCTGCTGTTAGTCTGTATGCTGACAAGATAATCCGTCAGTTTCTTATCGAAGTTATTGATCAGTGATTCACTCTGTGTCAGTACATCCTTATCTTCAGCATTGCCATGCTTGTTGAAGAAGGTCTTTGTTTCCTGTACATCCTGACGTACGACTTCGCTCATCTTCATGATGGCTTTTGTAGATGCACCGATTGCAGCTGAAGGCAGTCTGTCAGAGATATTTGCATCAAGATCATCGATGTTGATTTCAATGCGTTCGGGTTCCTTTCCAGGAATGATCCTGCGGATCAGCTTGCACATCTGATTCAGCAGCGGGAAGAAGATAATTGTTGTTGCGGAGTTGAAGAGGATATGTGTGACTGCTATCTGCATCATCGGTTCTAGATTGAGTGCAGCACTGAGCCATATGATAAAGTGGGCAATAGGATAGAGAAAAATCATGCCGATTGCAGTGCCTATGATATTGAACAAAGTATGAATCCCGGCAGTGCGGCGGGCAGCAAGCGAGCCGCCGATGGCAGCAAGTATACCCGTTATTGTTGTACCGATATTGGCACCGAATATGAATGGCAGAACTGCCATGAAACTAAGTGCCCCGGATTGATACATTTTCTGAACAACACCAATGGTTGCAGCAGAAGCCTGAACAAGAGCTGTCATGACAGTTCCTGCAAGCAGACTGAGAAGAGGCTGTGATCCCATCTGGTAGGCAAATGCTTCGAACTCTGGCAGATCTTTCAATACAGCCAGACTGTCACCCATAGTGCTTAAACCAAAGAAGATAAGTCCAAAGCCAAGAATGACATTGCCGAAGTATTTCTGCTTGCGCTTCTTGCTGAAGCATATCAGCATGGCACCGACAAATACGATGATCATTGCATATTGATCGATATTCAGTGAAATCAGAAATGAAGTGATCGTGGTGCCGATGTTTGCACCCATAACAATGCCGGCCGCCTGTTCTAGTTTCATAAGACCGGCTCTTACAAGACCGATTGTTATTGCTGTAGATGCGGAAGAAGATTGCATGACAATGGTAATCAGAATACCGATGAGAAGAGCATTGATCGGCTTTGTTGTGTACTTATCAATATAATCACGCAGTTTGTCGCCGGCCGCCGCCTTTAAGCCATCCCCCATGAATGTGATTCCGAACATGAATAGACCGAATCCGCCTAGAATGAGATCCCAGCGGATAGATGACAGCGTTACTGTTTCTCCCATGTGTCTATCTCCTTTTTTATCAAACCTATTCTAACAAACCAATGCCCATGAAACAAATAGAAATGAACTGAATTATCCGCAATTTGAAACAGTGAGACATGCTATAATCAGTAAGGAAGGCAGGGGTTTATGCATATAACCATTATGAATCGCACGAATAAACCGATTGCGGGATACAGCAGTCTCTTCAGAAAAATCGCTGTTTCTGCTGAAAAACAGCTGAATCTGAATCCGGAACTTCAGATTTCTGTGACTTTTGTCCGCTCTGCATCAATTCATAAGATCAACAGAGAATACAGAGGCATCGACAGACCGACTGATGTGATCAGCTTTGCCTGCAATGATGCGGGATTCTGCAATGAAACAGCAGAGGAAAAGGAAGATCTGGGTGATCTGTTTATCAATCTTGACTATGCTAAAAGACAGGCAGAAGAATACGGACACTCAATGAAGCGGGAAGTGGGCTTCCTATTTACGCACGGAATGCTGCACTGTTTAGGCTATGATCACATGAAACCTGCAGACGAAAAAAAGATGTTTGCATTGCAGGATGCTATTCTTGATCCGCTGGTAAAGCGCTCATGAAAAAATTCTCAGCAGCTTTCTGCGGATTGGTGGAATCATTTCAGCATAAAAGCATACTGATTCAATGGATCCTTGCGGGATGCACGCTGATTGCCGGATTCATATTGAAATTGAATCGCTATGAATGGATAACAGTGATTATGTGCATTGGAATGGTTCTGGTTTGTGAAATACTGAATACCTGTATAGAAAAACTATGTGATCTGTATTCATTAAAAAATGACGAAAGAATTCGTTTCATCAAAGATTTAGCGGCTGCTGCAGTTCTTGTTTCTGCTTTTGCAGCGCTGATTATAGCAATGCTGATATTGGCTGCCCATGTGGGCTGAAAGGAATAAAAATGACAAAAGAAGAATTGGTACAGCAGGCGTTCCTAGCTATGAAGAATGCGTATGCTCCGTATTCAAAGTATCACGTAGGAGCATGCATACTTACAGATGATGGCAAAACATTCTATGGTGCAAATATTGAGAATGCTTCCTTTGGTGCTACAAACTGTGCCGAAAGAAGTGCTGTATTCAGTGCTTACAGCAATGGCTATCAGAAAGATAGAATTGTCGCTATTGCGATTGTGACTGATGGAAACAGGATCGGTGCGCCATGCGGCATATGCCGTCAGGTGCTAAGTGAACTTCTGAATCAGGATACACCGATCTATCTTTCAAACGGGAAAGAAATCATGACAAAGACAATCAGGGAGCTGCTGCCTATGCAGTTCCAGACTGAGGATGTTATTAGATGAAGACAGGCTTTATTGCATTGGCGGGAAGACCGAATGCTGGGAAAAGCACACTTTTGAATGCACTTTTCCAAAGAAAGCTGGCAATTGTATCCAGCAAGGCACAGACAACCCGTACGCAGATCAGAGGAATTCTGACAGAACCTGATGAGTATCAGATTATTTTTACTGACACGCCGGGCATTCATAAGCCGCATCATCTTCTGGAAAGCCGGATGAATAAAGAAGCAGGCGGTGCAATTCAGGGGACCGATCTGATCTATCTTGTTGTTGATGCAAGTGTTCCCTATGCACAGGGCGACGCATTTGTTCTGAATATGGTCAAACAGGCGGGAGTGCCAGTTTTCCTGATTCTGAATAAAACAGATAAAATGAAGAAAGAACAGGTTGTCAAATGTCTGGAAAGATGGCAGAGCCGCTTTAGTTTTGCCGAATACTTTGCCCTAAGCGCAATGAAACAGAAAGATTTCAAGGATCTTCTTAAGACAAGTGCTAAATATCTGCCTGAGGGAGAACTGATGTATCCGGCGAATGAGATCAGTGATGAACCTGAAAACTTCTATATTGCTGAGATCATACGTGAAAAGGTGCTGCAGTGCACAGAAGAAGAAGTGCCGCATGCTACAGCAGTTCTTGTTGAAAGAAAGCAGAAAAAGAAAGATGTCTTTTACATTCAGGCAGTAATACTGGTTGAACGGGATGGGCAGAAGGGTATTCTGATTGGCAAGCAAGGATCGATGCTCAATAAGATCGGCAGCCGAGCTCGCCTGGAATTGCAGGAATATCTTGGCGGCAAAGTCTATCTGGAACTGTTTGTACGGGTAGAACCTGAATGGCGTGACCGTGCCGGCCGTATTTCTGAATATGGTTATGGACTGACAGATGAATGAGCGTTTTATTGGCATCGTTTTAAAGCAGAGTGATTACAGAGAAAATGGAGCTTTGGTAACGGTTCTGTGCAGAGAGTATGGAAAGCTGTGTCTATCGGCTGCCGGTGTGCGCAAAATGACCAGCAGAAATGCCGCTGGGATACTCCTTTATACAAAGGATGAATTTCAGATTGACTATAATGAAACCAGAACCATGTTCAGACTGAAGACAGCAGTGCCTAAAGCACTTTTTCGCAGGATGCATGAAAATCTGACTGCTTCAAGTGCCGCGGCAGTTATGGCCGAAGCGGCTGATATGCTGAGTCCTGAACAGGATCTTTTATTATGCCAGAGATTCTATGACCTTCTTGAAAATGCTTTTGAGCTCCTTGAAGCAGGGCACAATCCAAATGCGGTATTAGCAGCTGTGCTTTCTGATATGCTCATAGCTGCTGGAATGGGTCCGGAAGTAGACGAATGTGTTCTCTGTGAAAAGAAGAATGCCGCTGCTATCAGTGCGGCAGATGGGGGGTTTCTCTGCTTGGATTGTGCTAAGAAGCAGGGAATACCTGCAGTTTCAGCAGAAGAGCTGCACAGATTCAGGCTGATTGTAAAAGCCGGAATGCAGAATCTCGACGTCATAGAACCGATTGCAGCGGCAGAGCTGAAAGACGTCAGTATTCTGGTGGATTTTCTAGTACTTCATGCAGGTGTCAGAATGCGCAGTTTTTCCTTTTATAAAAGGGTCTTCCGCATTGAAACAGGGCATTGATTGTGCTATACTGCAAAGGTTTCTAACACTAGATAGGCAGGGGGTCTTTTAAATAATGGAAAAGACATTTGATTTAGTAGTATCACATGCAAAGACTGCAGGGTTCGTATTGCCGGGTTCT
>CALEMD010000109.1 GCA_937902945.1 uncultured Erysipelotrichaceae bacterium
GTGATACAGATTGCTGAAAATGAATAAATCGATTCTGCATCTATTCATAGAAATTGCTGCTTGTGGGAGAATGTTCGAATGCTATTTCAGTAAAGAATTGACTCTAAGAGAAAATCTGATGCTTCTTTATGAAATGCTGATAGAAGAATATCCTGATTTGAAAATGCCAGATGATTCATTATGCATATATGATTCACTTACTTATCAGATAATTGATTCCGATATTCTTTGCGGAAATTTGAATCTTCCTCAGTTTATAAGGATCGTTATATGCTGATTGATATGCTAAAATGTTAAATGAGGTGATCATAATGAAGTTTAATGAAATGAAATACGAACGGCCGAATATGCAGAATCTGACTGAGCAGATGACTGAATATCTTGATGCTCTTGAAAAAGCGAACTCTGCTGATGCTTTTATGCCCATATTTAAAACAATTAATAAGTGCAGAGGGCATTTGCAGACAATGGTAACTTTAGTACAGATAAGACATTCAATTGATACTTCTGATGAATTCTATGATACGGAAAACAATTATTGGGATGAAACACTTCCATCGTATCAGCAGATTGAAAATCGATTTGTCCGAATTTGTGTCAATGCTCCATTTAGAACAGATCTGTTAAAATCTATACCTAAGACATTTTTTAAACTTGGAGAATGTGCTTTGAAGTCTTATGATCCAAAAATCATTCCTCTTTTAGTTGAAGAAAATAAGCTTAGTACTGAATATGGAAAACTGAAGGCTTCAGCTAAAATACCATTTGAATCTGAAGTGCTCAATCTTGCGCAGATCGGTGCAAAAGAAATTGATCCTGATAGAGATGTCAGAAAGAAAGCATCGGATGCAAAATATGCTTTCTATGCTGAGCATAAGGATGAATTTGAAAGCATCTATGACAGAATGGTTCACGTGCGCAGCAAGATGGCAGCCGAGATGGGATACAAGAACTATGTAGAGCTAGCTTATTATCGTATGAACAGGCTGGACTATAATGCTGATATGGTTGCAGGTTATCGCCGTCAGATATTGAAATGGATGACACCTGAAGCTGAGGCTATTTATGAAAAGCAGAGAAAGCGCTTGGGATACGATGTTCTAGAATATTTTGATTTAAAATATGAATACCCTGATGGCAATGCGACACCAACTGGAACGCCTGATCAGCTTGTAGAATCCGCTGTCAAAATGTATCATGAAATGAGTCCTGAAACAGGGGAGTTCATTGATCTGATGAACAATAATCAGCTATGGGATCTTGTCAGTCGGCCTAATAAGGAAATGGGCGGCTATACTACAGATATTCTTGACTACAAGTGCCCGTTTATCTTCAGCAATTTTAATGGCACTTCTGCTGATATAGATGTACTTACTCATGAAGCAGGCCATGCATTTCAAAGCTATATGTCTAGAAATATCGATATTCCGGATATTACATTCCCGACTATGGAATCCTGTGAAATCCATTCAATGAGTATGGAATTCTTCGCTCATCCATGGATGAATCTGTTTTTTCATAAAGATACTGAGAAATATCTCTATTCACATACGTGCGGCACACTTACGTTTCTGCCTTATGGAGCGCTTGTTGACCATTTTCAGCAGGATGTCTATGAGAATCCGGAATGGACACCTGCTGATAGAAACGCCTGCTGGAGAAGACTTGAAAAACAATATCTGCCGTATAAAAACTATGATGGCTGCAGTTTTCTAGAAGAAGGATGCTACTGGTTCCAGCAGAACCATATATTTCAATCCCCATTCTATTACATTGACTATACGCTGGCTCAGGTATGTGCGCTGCAGTTCTTTGTTAGAATGCAGAAAAAAGATCCGACAGCTTGGCGTGACTATATCCACCTTTGCACTTTAGGAGGGACTATGAGCTTTACAAACCTTGTTAAAGAGGCAAACTTAACTATTCCTTTTGAAGATGGATGTATGGAAAGAGTTGTGAAGGAAATAGATGCTTATTTAGAGACATTCAATAATTAATAATCATGCACTGAAAACAAAAAGCAGATATTCTGCTTTTTGTTTTCAGTCAGTCATCAAATGCTATATGCACAGAATTCCTATTATTTATCAAATCGTTTGCGGAAACTGCATTTTTGGCAAAGCGGTTCACGAATTTGATTGTTTTGAAATGCATGTACCATTTTTAAATATCTGCCACTGTTCAGAATTTCTCGCAGGGAAGTTATTCTGATGTTTCCAAAGCAGACGGATCCTTCACAGTCTAAACAGCATGGAACAACATTGCCGTTAGATAATATGGCTATCTGTTCAACTGCACCAAGACATCTTCCTTTGTCAGTGATAGCAGGGTTGTTCATTGTAGGCCATTCAAATTCATTATCAAAATCAACATATACATTTGGAAGAATCATATAGTTCTTCAAACGATCTGTTTCAACAAAGTCATATCTGTTTTTCAGTGCTTGAAGACAGAATTTCGTATGCGGCATGTTTCGCTCATCATTGCGCCAGAATCTAAGCTCAGTATAAGGTCTTTTCATAGAACTTGATTTCTCGCAGAAAGCGATGACAGAATTCATATAGTCTGAAATGGAAATCTGATTCTGGTATTCTACACTTTGAAGAGAAATGGAGACTTTTCGCAGGCTAGGATGTTTGCCCATATCCAAATGGTCTTTAAGATATGTGCCATTGGTTACAATATGTACATGTACATTCTCTGCATCGCAGATATTCATAATTTCTTCAAACTGCGGATGCATCAAGGGTTCACCTTGAACATGAAGATATATGTAATCTGTATAATCTTTAACCTGTTCAAGAATATACCGGAAAGTGCTGGTATCCAGCGAAGATGGATGACGATGATTTTTCATGCAAAAACCACAGTTTAAATTGCATGTATTGATAATCTCTATATAGGCGCGTTTAATCATGCTTTTATTATAGTATAATTTGTCAATTTGTTATGTATAAATGCTTATAAATGATTAGTTTTCACTTTTTATATAGCGCCCAAGAAACTCTCTGGTTCGAACTGACTGAGGAGAGGTGAATAGCTGCTCAGGAGTTCCTTCTTCTTCAACAACGCCTTTGTCCATGAATACAACGCGATCTGATACTTCACGTGCAAATGACATTTCATGTGTTACTACAATCATTGTCATGCCTTCTTCAGCAAGATTTTTCATGACATTGAGTACTTCATTGACCATTTCCGGATCTAATGCACTCGTTGGTTCATCAAAAAGCATTAATTCAGGTTCCATGCATAGTGCTCTAGCAATCGCAACACGCTGTTTCTGTCCGCCCGAAAGG